>JBIOUT010000028.1:0-5054 GCA_044867365.1 Candidatus Eiseniibacteriota bacterium
AATAGGGCGACCCAGGAACGGGTCGCCCTTTAATCAACTGTTCCGACCTGGCGCTTCATATGAGGATGCCCGCCGCCGCAGCCACCATCAGGGTGGAGATGGTGCCGCCGATCATCGATCGCATCCCGATTCTCGCCAGATCCTGCCGGCGGTTCTCGGCGATGGCGCCGATGCCGCCGATGGCAATGGCGATCGATCCAAAGTTGGCGAATCCGCAGAGCGCATAAGAGGCGATTGTCACCCCGCGATAGGAGAGGGGGTCGCCGCGCTGCAGCATTCCGGCGAGATCCAGATAGGCCACGAACTCGTTGAGCACCATGCGCTCACCGAGGAGTTGAGCGACCGCCCGGCACTCCGCCACCGGAACCCCCAGGATCCAGGCGACGGGCAGGAAGACCCAGCTCAGGATGCGCTGCATCGAGAGGTCCGCCATTCCCGCGGCTCTTCCCGCCAGACCGAGGAAATGGTTGAGCATCGCCACGAGCGCAATGAAAGCGAGCAGCATGGCGGCGACGTTGAGCGCCAGGCGGAGACCGTCTCCGGCTCCGCGTGTGGCGGCATCGATGACGTTCACCGCTTCCTGCTCCTCCCGCACCCGCACCTTGCCGCGGGTTTCCGGGGTTCCGGTCTCGGGAATGAGCAACTTGGCGACGGCGAGGCTCGCAGGTGCGCTCATGACGCTGGCGGCGATCAGGTGTCCGGCGATGTCGGGGAAGCTGCCGACCAGCATGCCCACATAAGCGGCCATGACTCCGCCGGCGACATTGGCGAAGCCTCCCACCATCACCGCGTGCAGCTCCGAAATAGTCATCGACCGCACATAGGGTTTGATGACGAGGGGAGCCTCGGTATGACCGACGAAGATGTTGACCGCCGCCGACAGGGACTCCGCCCCGGAGGTGCCCATGGTTCGTTGCATGACCCAGGCCATGGCGCGAACGATGAAGGGCATGATGCGCAGGTAATAGAGAACCGACATCAAGGATGAGAAAAAAATGATGGTCGGAAGGACATTGAAGGCGAAATAGGCGCCCGCCGCCGCCCATCCGCTCTGCTGGCCGGGAAGAATCGGGCTCATCGTCGGATCGCCGGCGACCGGAGCGCCGACCGGCACGTTGTTACGCACCAGGTTGCCGAAGATGAAGCGGGCTCCCACCTCGGTGAAGCCGAGGAGGGTGATGACGAGGTCGTTCATGAGGAGGAAGAAGGCGCGCCCGGGCCCGGTCTTGAGCACGATGAAGGCGAAGAAGAGCTGAAGAGCCACTCCCCAGACCACCACCCGCCAGGTCACCGCCCCTCGATTCACCGAGATGAGCCAGCACAGGCCGACGAGAGCCAGGAGCCCGAAGAGGCTCTTGAGCCGCTCTCCCGGCGGGGTCGGCCCCTGGGCCTCGCGCAGGACTCGAACCACGCCGGAGATCCCGGCGGGGGGTTGTGAGGCGGGCTGTGAGGCGGGGCCGGCTACGATTGCAGAATCGCCGGCACGAGCCGAGGCAGGAGCAGGCGGCGAGCCGAGTGCAGGTTGCGCCCCGAGAAGGAGTCCGGCGGCGATCAGAGCCAGAGCAAGAATCTGCGCATGAGCGCAAAAGATGGAGCGAGCGCGCGAGCTCACGCCGGCGGGTGGCACGACCGGGGGGCTGGTCGGCGGCATCGGGCGGATGATAGGAGGGTCCACCCGCCCCGTCAAACGGCGCCTGGATCAGGGCGACCCGCGCCGCTGGATCTGGGCGACCCGAGCAGCCGATTCAGGTCGGCCGCACCGCCGGATCAGTGGGCGGCGGGAACGATGAGCTCTTGCCCGGCGACGATGCGATGCGAATCGAGGCGGTTGAGCTCGTAGAGCGCATTGACCGTCGTCCCGTAGCGCGCGGCGATCTGGCTCAAGGTGTCGCCGCGCTCCACCCGATAAGTGGCCTCGGAAGCTCCGGCGGCGCTTGCCGCCGTCGACACGAGGAGCGCTTTCGAGGACTGGCCGTTTCCGGCGCCGACTCGCGCCGCCACTCGCGCCCCCCGCCCTGCCGGGACCCGCAGCTCATATCCGGCGGGGATCGGTCGCCGGGCATGGAGGACCGGCTTGAGGAGGGCCGGGTTGAGCTTCTGCATGTCCGCGACACTCGCCCCCGCCAGTTTCGCCGCCCGGTGAATGCCGAGGGGCTGCGGCAGTCGCACCGCGTCGAACTCGTTTCCCTGATCGGGCGTGATTTCGCCGAAGTGCACCTCGTAATTGCGGAAGACATCGAGCGCCGCCAGGAACTCGGTGTAGAAGTTACGCGAGGCGAACTTGAAGGCTCGACCGTCGTAATCACGCAGGATGTCGACGATATCCGAGCCGTGCTCGGCGCGAGCCCGACGCATCCCCTGCAGTCCATGGTTGTAGGCGGTAATGGCCAGCGGCCAGGAGCCCAGCTCTTCATGGTACTGGCGCAGGCAGAGTCCGGCAGCGCGGGTGGCCAGGAGAGGATCCCGTCGTTCGTCGACGGCGCGGTCGATGCGCAAGTAGTGGCGCCCGGTCGATCGGGTCCACTGCCAGATGCCGGAAGCTCCGCGATGCGAGAGGGCGTGCGGATTGAAGGACGACTCGACATGAGGAAGGGCGAGGAGCTCCTCGGGAAGCCCGAGCTCGGCCATGATCTCCTGCATTTTCGGTAGATACGCGCCGGCCCGCTGGACGCCGAGACGGAAACGGTCTGCTTGACCGATCTGAGCTCGCACGCGCTCCGCTGCCGCCTCGAAGACTTCCGGGTCGGTCCCTTCCCCCCACGCCGCCTTCACCTTCCGCTCGAGATCGGAGAGGTCGCCCTCGTCCGGACAACCGGCGAGGTCGCGAAGCGCCTCGATATGGCGTTCCTGAGCCCATTTCAGAATGCGGCTGCGGACGCGTGGTTCCTCCGGGAGATCGACCACCGAGTAGACGACGTCGAGTCGCTCCGAGTCGTGAATGAGCGCCTGGGAGGTGGGATAAACGGAATAGATCTTGGTCCAGAAGGCGATCTGGGGATCGAGGGCTGCCGGCCGGGGGAAGGCCTCGGCCGCCTCGGGGCCGCTCCTCGGCGAGCCGCTCGCGAAGGGTGAAGGTGAGAGCCTAATCTCGGCGCCGGCGGCTTTGGCCACTGGATCCAGAGAGGGCCCCGTCGAGTTGAGCGGTGTGGCGTGGGCGGCGGCCGCGAAGAGAGAGAGAAAGGGTGCGGAAACCCAAACCCGGGATGTCGATCGAAAACCCTTCATGGAAATTAGGGGATGTGCGTTGGGCGAGTTGGGCTCGAGGGCGAACTGTCCGGCGGGGGCACCCGATGGGGACCTGCTACCCAGAGTATAGCGATGATGCAGGTATCCTGTCCAGCTTCTGAACCCGCGATGAGAGCGCAGGAAAGGCGGTGGCTCGGGCCGCCTCCTCCCCGTATGCTTCCCGGGAGCGCCGAGGCTCGGAGATTCGGCATACCCTAATCGGTCGCCGCTTCGCGGCGCCCGGACGTCGAGTCAGGCACTGGAGTGTTGACCATGCCATCTCGTCCCCATGCTCCGGTCGGTCCATCGGGAAGCGGAGAGGCGCCCTCGGGTCGGTCCCTCCTCGAGCGGTTCCTCAATCTCTTCACCGAGGTGAGATCAGGGGAAGCGACCACCGCTCTCCTCCTCATGGTCAACATCTTCCTCATTCTCACCGCCTATTACTTCATCAAGCCGGTTCGCGAAGCTCTCATCCTGCAAGGTGGATCGGTTCAGATCCTGGGGTGGACGGTGGGCAAGGCGGAGCTCAAGAGCTACGCCTCGGCGGGGATGGCGGCGCTTCTCATTCTCGTCATCCGGTTCTATGGCCGGCTCGCATCCGCGGTCCGCCGGGAGCAGCTCATCACCTTCGTCACGCTCTTCTTCATCTCCAACCTGGTGGTCTTCTACCTGCTCGCGGTCAGTACGCCCAGCCCCTGGCTCGGAGTGGCGTTCTTCCTCTGGGTGGGGATCTTCAATGTCATGGTCGTCGCCCAGTTCTGGTCGTTCGCCAACGATGTCTACCTGCCGGACGAAGGGAGGCGGCTCTTTCCGCTCGTGGCTTTCGGCGGATCGGCAGGCGCCGTGGCGGGGAGCGCGATCGCCGGGGTGGCGATCAAGAAGCTGGGAGTGAACGCCATGCTCCCGGCGACCGGGATCATCCTCGGGGTCTGCATCCTGCTCACCCGGGTCGTGCATCGACGGGAGGTGATGCGCCACGGGGCGGTGTCCGGGGCGAGAGGGACGGCGCCCACCGCACGAGCCCCCCAGGAAGCGGACGAGAGCGGCCCCGTCAGCAAGGAGGGCGGGTTCCAGCTCATCCTCCGCAACCGCTATCTCTTGGGGATCGCCATGCTCATGCTCTTCGCCAATCTGGTCAACACGACCGGCGAGTTCATCCTGAGCAAGAAGGTGGCTCAGGCCGCCGCGGCCGCCGTCGGATCGGCGGGCGGAGAGGAGGAAGGGAAGTTCATAGGGCAGTTCTATGCCGGTTTCTACCTGGCGGTGAATTCCTTGAGCCTGGTGATGCAGCTCTTCCTGGTCTCCCGGTTGCTCAAGTATTTCGGCGTCAAGATCGCGTTGATGATGCTTCCGGCGATCGCGCTCGGCGGCTATGCGGTGCTCGCCTTCGGGGCGGCGCTCGGCACCGTGCGGCTGATCAAGGTGCTCGAGAACTCGACCGACTACTCGGTCCAGCAGACGACCCGCCACGCCCTCTTCCTGCCCACGAGCCGAGTGGCCAAGTACAAGGCGAAGGCGGCGACCGACACCTTCTTCCAGCGGTTCGGGGATTTTGGCTCGGCGTTGCTCGTGCTGCTCGGCACTCAGCTCGCCTTCACGGTCGAGAAATTCGCGGCGGTGAATGTCATCCTGGTCGGGGTCTGGATCGCGATCGCGGTGGCCACGGGGCGCGGATTTTCGCAGCTCATGGCCACCCGGAAGGCCGCCCTCCCCGAGGCGGTCGCCCAGGGGGCCCGCGCTTGACAGTCCCCGGATTAGTCGACATGCTCGCTCGGATGAATCGGGTCCGCTCCATAGGACGACTCGGGGTCATTCTCCTTTATGTCCTC
>JBIOUT010000029.1:0-8567 GCA_044867365.1 Candidatus Eiseniibacteriota bacterium
GAGCGGCGGCAGGGCGATGCGCACCACGTGGAGGCGGTAGAAGAGATCGGCGCGAAAACGCCCCGCGCCGACCTCGGCGGCGAGGGGTCGATTGGTGGCGGCAACGAGCCGCACATCGACCATTCGAGACCGCGTCTCCCCGACGCGCCGGAACTCCCCTTCTTGAAGTACGCGAAGGAGCTTGGCCTGCACCATCGGACTCAAATCGGTGAGCTCGTCCAGGAACAAGGTGCCGCCGTCGGCCGCCTCGAAGAGTCCCTTTTCGTCGCGGTGGGCACCGGTGAAGGCGCCCCGCGCATGGCCGAAGAGCTCGTTCTCGATCAAGGTATCGGGAGTGGCGCCGCAATTGTGGGAGATGAAGGGAAGATGAGAGCGGCGGCTCGAGGTGTGGATGAGTCGCGCCACGAGCTCCTTGCCGGTGCCGGTCTCGCCTTCGATGAGAACCGGGGCATCGCTCGTCGCCACTCGGCCGGCGGCGGCGACAACCGCGGCGATCGACAGACTCTGGCCGATGAGGATGGGGGGATGATTGCCGAGACGCGGAGATTCGCTAGGCCGGGGCGGCCGGTCCGGTGAAGCGATCGAGAGATTCATGCTGTCTCCTGGCCGATCGGGCGGTGAACGCCCGATCTCGCGCGGGTCGTGGATCCCGGGGCCGGGAGGGGGTCTTTCGGGGCTTGGCCTCGGTGAGCTAGATCGCCGCTTGCGCCGCCAGAGCCATCGCCCGGCGGCGATGGATCTCGAGCTCGCCGCGGGCGTGCAGCCGGCTCAGGATGCCGACCACTCTCGAATCGAACTGACTGCCGGCGTGGCGGGCGAGCTCGGCGATCGCGTGCTCGCTCGACATTCCTCTCCGGTAAGGTCGATCGGAAGTCATGGCATCGAAGGCGTCGGCGACCAGGACGACGCGCGATCCAAGCGGGATCGCCTCCCCCTCGAGCCGCGCCGGGTATCCTCGTCCATCCGGGCGCTCGTGATGGTGGCGGACGAGAACCGCTACCGGTCGCAGCGCCGGCACCCGCCCGAGGATCTCGGCGCCGGCCACCGGATGGGCTTCGATACGCCGCCGCTCTTCCTCATCGAGCGGCCCCGGCTTCTGCAAGAGCGCTCGCTCCTGCCCGAGCTTGCCGACGTCATGGAGGAGCCCGGCGAGTCGGATCTCCCGCACCTCGCCCTCGCGAAGCCCGAGTCCGCGCGCCAGCCGCTCGGCGTAGAAGGCGACCCGCAGCGAGTGCCGGCCGGTCGTGGGATCCACCTCCTCGAGGGCGGCGGTCAGCGCCGAGGTGAAACCATCGAGATCGTCGGTCACTCGCACGTGATGCGCGATCGCGATCAACGCCACGAGAGCGATCCAGCTGAGCAGAAGGAAGAGAACGGGAGGAACGAGCGGCCAAATCGGGAAGGCGCGACTCAGGAAGAGGACGGCGATTCCGGCGACGCCCGCGCCGATGACTAAAGTGGATTGTTTGCGGAGCGCCCCCAATCCGGGGAGGTGGAAACGTCCGGCGGCAAGGAACCCGTCCAAGCGCCGCAGTCGAACCACGCGTGAACCGAGCATGCCGACCCCGCATCGACCGGAGACGCCGCGGGCCAAAAAAAACAAATTGCCCCTCGGGCGAGCCACAGTCGCAATGGCCCCGCCCCGGGGCACGGAGACGGCGGGAGATGGTGGACCGCGAGAAGGGCGCTCGCGGCTGAAACCGAGGGGGACGAGGCCGGGCTGAAGCCCCGTACCTCGGTTCGGTTATGCCCGGTTGGACTTTACCGGGACCGGACTACCAGCCAGCTCTTCCTCCCAATATCGCGAGGATCAGTCTGGCCCAGGCGAAGAGAGCGATCAAATTACACCTCCTTCCATGGAACTTCGGATCCCGATTGATCGAAAGGATCGTCGTTGGGAAGGACGCTCCACTCGCTTATCGAGTCCGCTGTCCTGTGGACGGCTGCAATCGGATGCTACGATCGCACCCATCGGCCAGGCGCCGTCGCCACCGGGCCGGACATGAGCCGCCATCCTTGAGCGGCCCATACCGCGGGTATCGTGAATCGGCGATCGCGGAACGTCAAGGGTTTTTCTGGAAGCCCAGCTCCCAAGCAAACCGCCTTCCGGCCAGTCATCAGCCGAGGCGGGGTTTTTACTGACAAGCGACGCTTTGGTAATTGGTTTCGCCGATTGCTTAATCTTTCACTCTAACTTGAACCCACCTGGGCTTGAGCCTCTTCACCACGAACGATGTACTCGATCGGCTCCCGGACCTGGAGGCCGGCGAAGGCGCGGTTGATGGCATCGAGCGTGGCGTAGGCTGCCGCCCGCACGTCGCCGGGATCGCTTGGGCTCGAACCGGTGAGGACCCTCTCGGTCCGCCCCTGGACGAAGCGGACCACCACGACGACCACTCGATCCCGCCCGAGGCGCATCCGCTCGAGTCCCCCGAGAGAGAAGGAGACGGGAGTCTTGATGAGCTGAGTGGCGGCCTGGAGGCAAGCTCCAGCCACGAGCTCGAGCGCGCTCCCCCGGGTGGCCGGACCGCTCAGCACTCCCACCACCCGGGCGCCTCCTAACGAGAGCTCGACCGAGGCCTCGGTCGCAAGCCCCGAGGTCCGCAGACTGACGTTCTCGAAGGCGAGACGCTTGCCCTCGGCCGCCGGGGCGGCCCCCGACTCGGGACGGACCGCCGCGACCGACACCTTGCGGAAATCGAGGTCGATCCCGGCGACGACGGCAAGCACCGCTTCCACATCCCTGACGAAGCGCCGGGGGTCCCGGCTGCCGTCGGTCTGCACGAAAACGGCACTCACCTCGTCGCCTTGCATTCGGATGCGGGCGCCGATCACGCCGGGCAAGCGGCGAATGGCGTCCTCGGCCTCGTCTTTCCACCGCGGTCCCGCTTCGGTCATTCGCTCCTCCGTCGCGGCTTGTCAGCGGATCAGGATCATCTTGCGAGTCCAGGTCGAGCCCGCAGCATGGAGTCGATAGAGGTACACCCCGCCCGCCACCGGCCGGCCATGATCGTCCCGTCCGTCCCACACCGCCAGGTGCTCACCGGGGGCGAGGTCGCCGAGGACCAGCGAACGCACTTGCCGTCCGCCCAGATCGTACACCGCGAGCTCCACCCGACCCGAACCCGGAGTGGTGAAGGCGATCGCGGTCGAGGGGTTAAACGGATTGGGTCGATTCTGCTCCAGATGCCCCTTGATCGCCGGCGATCCGGCAAAGCGCGCCGGATCTCCCTCGACCGGGATCGCGCCCTCGTTGAGCGTGGGCTTGACCAGCTCGAAGGCCACCTCACCGTCCCTTAGCCGCTGGAAGCGGAGGACGGCGAGCCGAGCTTCTCCTGCCTGCGGGCGACCGACGACCGCCGCGATCTCGACCCGCCCATCGCTCATCCGGCTGGCGACGAGACTGCTCCCCTCGCCGGCTGCGGCATCGACGCCCAGGAGCCCGACTGACGCCGGGTCGAAGGTCAACGCCGCTTCCACCGCCGCCGCCGACTCGCCCCGGTCGAGAATCAGGGCCGCCTCGATCACCCCATCTTTCTCACCCACCCGGACGAGGCGGAGATGACGGAGATCGGCCGAGCCGGCCGCGAGCGGGCGCCGCCCGGCATTGCAGGTGAGCTCATTCTCCACCGGGAAGTGGTCGATGATCCCCAGCACCCGCTGCAGGACGAGAGCGGCATCGAAGGCCCGGATCTCGAGATTCCCCGAGACATCCGCGATCTCCACCACCAGGTTCGGATAGTGAGGATCGGGCAGATGGATCTGCCCGACCACGGCGTTGAGGATCAGCGAAGCATCGAGGGAAGAGAGGTTGCGCGAGCCATTGGTGTCGCCGAGGAGACCGCGGATGAACGTCCCGTCGCCGGCCTGAGTCGCGGGCGATCCCTCGTTGAACTGGATCTCGAGGTCGAGGAGTGAGGTCGCCGGACCCAGATCCTGCGACACCCTGAAGATCAAGTTCGCCAGGGTTCCGCAGCCGCTGCGCGGGGTGGTCCAGGCGATGGTCAAACGCGCCTGGTCGAAATCCTGGTTCAGGTGGACGACATTGAACTCGAACGATCCTCCCTCGCCGATGGTGCCGGCGAGATCGACTCCGGTCGCCTCGAGCACCGCCGGGTCGTAGTCGAGCGTGATCTCGGTCGACAAGACGCTTCTCCCGGTCAAGTCGTCGCGCACGAACACCGGAATGAGAACGTCGGTGTCATGAGCCCCGAAGACCCGCTCGGGCACCACCACCTGCACCGCCCCTGCCGTCGGCGACTCTCCCGGCAGGGAGACGATCGCTCCGCTCGCGGTGGCCGGGATCGAGCCTTCATTGAGTTCGGCGCGCGAGACCTTGAGCACAGTCGATCGCAAGTCAGCGTCGACGGGAACGAAATGAACTCGCGCCACCTGTGCCGGGCCGGAGTCGGCGGCTTCCGCCAGAGCCAGGGCGAGCTGGACCTTTCCGGTGCTCATCCGGCTTTCGGTCAGGGCACGACCGCCGGTCAACAAGGGCACGACCTCGGTTGCTCGGACCGCCGCCGGATCGAACTCGAGGGTGAAGTCGCCCGAGTAGACCTGGGAGAAATCATCCACCGACACGGTCACGTCGATGCCGCCGTCAGCGACAGGCGATGACCCCTCGAGGGTGACCGCGCGCGGCTTGCCGGCGAGAAGCGCCGCCAGATCCCGGCCGGCGACATCGAGCCCGTGCCTCGACCCGGCGAAACCTCCTCCGCAACTCGGGTTCTCCTCGATCGGGAACTTGTCGATGAGCCCGAGCACGAAGCGGAGAATAAGCGACCCGTCGAAGGCCGAGATGTCCTCGTTCCCCGAGACATCGGCGCGCTCGACGGTGAGACAGGGATAGTGTGGATCGCCGATGACGATCGTCCCGACCGTGTTTTGCAGCACGAGCGAGGCATCTGCGGGCGAGATGTTCGCCGAGCAGTTGACGTCTCCGGGCATCCCCTTGATGAACTCGCCGTCGATGGCGGACGCAGGCGGGGTGCCTTCATTGAACATCACCTCGAGGTCGAGGACCGAATGGTCGTGCTCGGGCGGACGGGTGGCGCGGAAGTTGATGAAGGCCATCTCGTCGCAGCCGGCGATCGGCGTCACCCAGGCGATCGAGAGCCGGACGATCTCCTCGGTTTCCGAGAGCGTCTCGACATCCCACTCGAACGAGCCGCCCTGGCCGATCGTCCCCGCCAGACTCACCCCCTTGGCTTCGAGGACCCGCGGGTTGTAGGTGATCGAGATCTCCGACGAGAGGATCCCCTGCCCGGTCACGTCGTCGAGAACGATGATCGGCACGATGACGTCGGCGGTCGGCGCCCCGAAGACCCGCGGCGGCACCGCCACCCGGATCTGGCCGGCGGGCGGGGTCACCGCCGCTGTGGTGCCGCAGGTCGAGGGCGCGTCCAGGTTGTCGGTGACCGTCAGGCTGACGTTGAAATTGCCGGCCGTCGCGTAGGCATGGGTGGGGCTGTCGCCGCTCCCGGTCGAGCCGTCGCCGAAGTCCCAGTGATAGGAGGCGATAGTGCCGTCGGGATCGCTCGATCCCGTGCCGTCGAAGACGATCGGCACGCCGACGAGCCCGGAGTAAGGTCCATCGGCATCACAGATCGGGCTCTGGTTCTTTCCCCCGGTGATCGAGGCCGTAGTGCCACAGCTCGAGACATCGCCGTCGTTGTCGGTGACCGTCAGGCTGACGTTGAAATCGCCGGCGCTGGCATAGGTGTGGGTCGGAGTCGCTCCGGTCCCCGTTCCTCCGTCACCGAAATCCCACGCGTACAAGACGATGGTGCCGCCGGGATCGCTCGAGCCCGAGCCGTCGAAGGCGACCGGCACGCCCACCGTTCCGGTGTAGGGACCGTCCGCGTTACAGACCGGCGGCTGATGGTCCACGCCGATGTCCGCCGTGGTCGTGCAGGTCGATGAAGCGTTCTGATTGTCGGTGACGGTCAGGGAGACGACGAACTTACCGGGGTTCGCGTAGGCGTGACTTGGAGTCGCTCCGGTTTCCGTGGCGCCGTCGCCGAAGTCCCAGGCGTAGGAATCGATGGTGCCGTCGGGATCATTCGATCCCGAGCCGTCGAAGGCGACCGGCACCCCGAGGGTTCCGGTATAGGGACCATCGGCATTGCAGATCGGAGGAACGTTGCCGCCCGGCTCGACGATGTTGAAGGTGGCGTCCGAGATATCCATCGCCAGCGCATTGGCGGCGTCGGTGACGCGGACTCGACCGAGCTGCGTCGCCGGCCCGGTCACCGTCCAGCTGAACGTCCCGGTGTTGGGAGCCGAGGCGGCGATCGAGATCCAGTTCGTTCCGTCGTCGACCGAGTACTCGAGGACGACATTGGCGATCTCGGTGCCGAAGCGATCCCAGTTGATCGATTCGACCGCCCCGATGAAGAAGCTCTCGCCGCCGTTCGGCCGGGTGACCTCGATCCCGTTGATGGTGAAGACGGCATCCGACTGATCGGCGGGAACGCCGTCCGCGGCATCGCTCACCCGGATGAGGGCCTGGGTCGTGGGACGATTGAGGACCACCCACTCGAAGGTTCCGTCGTTGGGCTCATCGGGGGAGAGAGTGAAGAACGTCGAACCGCCGTCGATCGAGAGATCGACGTCGACCGGCCCGACGCCGCCCTCGCTCGTCCAGGTGATCATGGTGGTCTCGCCGGGCGAGAACTCCTCCCCGCCGTTCGGGGCGACGACGTCGATCGATTGCGGGATCTCGGTGATCGAGACCGCCGCGGTGCAGGTCGATGGCGCCCCGCCGTCGTCGGTGACGGTGAGTGAAGCGGTGAAATCGCCGGCGCTCGCGTAGGCGTGAGTCGGGGTCGCCCCGGTTCCGGTCGAGCCGTCGCCGAAGTCCCAGGCGTAGGAGGCGATCGTGCCGTCGGGGTCGCTCGATCCCGAGCCGTCGAAGGCGACCGGCACCCCCACCGTTCCGGTGTAGGGACCGCCGGCGTTGCAGGTTGGGGGCTGGTTCTGGACGATGACCCCCACGCCGCGCAAGTTGACCTCCCGCGTCGTCGAATGCACATCATTCGAGGTGATGACCATGACGCCGCCATGGATGCCGACGCTCGCCGGCGTGAAGCGAGCCTGGAAGCTGAAGGAGCCGCCGAGGGGAATGAAAATGGGGAAGGTCGGAAGACCGCTCAGCTGAAAGTTGTCGCTTCCCAGGCTGATGACGACGTCGTCGATCCGAATGCCGCAGGTCGGGTCGTTGGGATCGCCGCCCTCGGCGTCACTCAGGCTGACATCGAGGACTGCGATCTGGCCGACCTCGACGTCGCCGAAGTCGACTGGATCGGGAGTGACCCCGAGAACGGGGGTGCAGGCGACGCTGATGCGGCTCTCTCCGGGCCCCACCCCGCGTGCCGGCGTGGCGAACGGGGAAGGGTTCGGAGATGGATCCGCGCCCTGAGCGCGCTTGCTCGTCGCCGTGCTCAAGAGCACGATGACGATCAAGGCGACCGCGACTCGAAGCGAATACATGGTTTCCTCCTCTGATCCTCTGGTCGATCGTCGTTGGGTGCATTGTCCCGATCAGGGGGAGCTTTCTCGGGGCTGGACCGTCCTCTCCTTCGTCGAGCTGCTCACCTCATCATCCGGTCGTGTCGGCTCTCCACTGAGCTTGACCAGGGCGGACCGGACCTCCGATTGGTCCGGATCAAAGACGAGCGCCCGCGCGTAGAATCGCCGTGCGAGCTCTGTGTCGCCGCGCGTGACTGCAAGGTCTCCGAGACGCCGCCATCCCTCGACCATGTCCGGCCGCAAGGCGAGCGCCGCCCGAAACCGGCGCTCGGCGACATCGGCTCGGCCCTCCAACATCTCGAGCCTCCCCAGTCCGAGCTCGAGCTCGGGGCTCGGCGTCCCGGTCAGCCCTCCGCGCGCCACCGCCAGCTCGTACCAGTGTCGGGCCGACTCGCGGTCACCGGCATTGATCGCCAGATCTCCGAGGCGGCGCGCGGCCTCGGCCCCAGCCGCGCCGCTGCGCTCGGCCCCGGTCTGGAGTAAGCGGCGCGCTTCCATGTTCGTCTCGCCGCCGGCGGCGACAATCTCCGCCAGGCCATCGAACGCCGGGCCCGGCGAATCTTCCGACTGGGCGGCGGTGGCGAAGGCGGTGAGCGCGTCGCGCTTCTCGCCCCGCATCCACGCCAGTCGTCCGCGCTCGACCTCGAGTCGTGGATCTCCCGGGAGTCGCGCTTCTCCCTCGGCGATTAATCCGGCGGCGTGATCGAGATGACCGCTCCGGCGAGCCATCGCCGCGAGCTGAGCGGTGGCTTCGACCGCGTAGGGGTTGGCGGCGCGGGCCCGCTCGAGCGCGGCGACGATCGACGCCGGATCGACCGCCGCTTCCGCGGCGCGCGCCTCGTCGAGCGCCGATGCCACTCGGATCCAACGCGCCGCGATCATGGGCTCGAGCTCGGCGGCCTTTTCGAACCTCGCGGCCGCGTCGGCGAGCGCCTGCCGGCGGACCTCCGGGCGATCGGCCAGGCTGGCGCGGTGGCGGGCCACTTCGCCGAGCGCCACCCAGTCGCGCGCCCGGTCGGGACCGAGCGCGAGCG
>JBIOUT010000030.1:0-2642 GCA_044867365.1 Candidatus Eiseniibacteriota bacterium
GGAACGTTTCCGGTCTGGCCGGCGCCGGCGCTAGCAGGAAAGAGAGCGAGGGCGCTCATGCCGACCGCAAGGAGGGAGATCAACAACCCCATTCGAATGGTTCGCATGTCCATCCTTTAACGCAAGAGCGTGAGCTTGACCCGCTCCGCCTTCGCCGTTCCCTCGACGCTCAGCTCGGCGAGATAGACTCCCGCCGCCGCCGCCTTTCCGCGAGCATCCCGCCCATCCCACAGGCGCACGTGGCGCCCGATGGCAAGAGGCTCGGCGGCGAGAAGGCGAATCGCCCGCCCTGCGGCATCGAGGATCCGCAGCCGCACCACGCCCGCCTGCTTGAGCTCGAAGTTGATGGCGGTCGAAGGAGCGAACGGATTCGGGTGCACCGGTCCGAGGGTGGCCCCCGGAACGACCGCGACATCATCCTCGTCCACTGAGACGGCGCTCGCCCCGAGCCAGTTGAGAATGTTGGTCATCACCGTCGAGCGATTGGCCGCGCTCGAGATGGCTTCGAATCCGAAGCCGAGATCGACCCCCCGGTATCCCCCGCCGAGGATGCGAGTCCCCGCAGTGCCGCCGCCCGTGACATACGTCCACACCGTGCCGGCGCCGGCTCGCGGTTGGAGGACATCGGGATCGGTCTGGTTCGAGGCCCCGTCGCCACCCTGGATCGCCAGGTTGAGGCCGTTCGAGATCGGATCTCCGGCGACCCCGTTGAGGTTCAAGCTGTTCGAGTTGTTGTTCAGATAGCGCGTCTTGAGGTTGGTCTCGTACCAGGTGACATTGGCCGCCGAGTAATTCGGGCTCGCGGGGTCGCAGAGGTCAAAGGCGATGTCCTGGCCGCTGAGCAGGAGCTTTCCGCCGCCGGTCAAATAACCGGCGATCGCCGTCCGGTCACTGGCATCCAGGGTTGGAATCGCGGATCCGGTGAACCACACGACCTTGGGGAAGGTGAGTAGCTCGGCGCTTGTCGTCCCGTCGATCGATCGATCCCAGACGCCCTTGTCTTGACCACCCGGCACCGCCGTCAGGTAATAGCTCTCGAGCCCGGCCCCGCCGTCATCATCCATGACGAGGACGTCCACTCCGGTGGTGACGCATCCGACGGTGACGTCGCGGAAGAGGCTCGGGGTCGTTACCGATCGCACGCGGAGCGCCGCATAGCCGCTGCCCTCAGGGCCATTGGGGGTGAAGTAGCACGAGACGGTGTCGGTCTCCCCGGGGGCGAGGTCGTAGTTGCTGTTGCCGGCGCAAGATGGGAACCCGCACGGCGGCGTCCCTGCGTACACCGAGTCGACGAACGGCGCGTAGCAACCGCCGTCCGCGCGCCCGAGGCAGACCGAGGTTTCCCAACCGGTGGGCAGATCCTGTCGAATGCGAAGAACGTCGTAAAAGTCCGTCTGGGTGCCGGTGTTGGTGACCGCACATTTGAAACGCTGATAATCGATGCCGGTCTGGCCGATTCGAACCGGGTTGACGATGATGAACGTGAAGTCGATCGTCGCCCCGGCATCGGCGGCGAGGAGAACACCAAGGAATAGGGTGAGCATCGCCACGGCGAGGGGGACCGCCTTGGGCTCGGTCGATCGAGAGAAGCGCATGGGCTCAAGTCCTCCGAATGACATCGGGTTCGAAATCACTGGCTGGTCGCCACTTGGATGACCCGCCGGCTTACCGGTTGCTGGACGAATGCGATCGCCTCCAGACGAGAGGGATCGACCCCCGCCGGCCAAGTGTAAGTGTACTCGAAGGTGCGCCGATCGCCAGCGCCCAGGACTCCGAGGTTCTCACCCCCAAGATCGGCGGGAGGATCGGGGGCCCGGAAAAAGTGGCGTAGAACGTTCCGGTACTCGGACAGGCCGTTCGGTCCGGGCGGCTCTAGGGTGACCACGGTCTCGACAACACAAGTGAAGAGAAGAAGGTTGCTTGGAATGCCGCTCTCCATGCCCCAGACATCCACCCTCACTCGATACTCGGTTCCGCCGAGCGAGGGGAGTACGGCGATGGCGATGGGAGAAGGGAAGGCGAGCTCGGCCTCGATCGCCGACTGGATGGCGTCGGCGGAGTTCGGTTCCTGGACCCGGGTGCCATTGGCGAAGATGGACGGCATGCTCAGTACTTCGAAAAAGAACCCGCGCGCCTCCATCGCATCTGGATTCAAGGTGTACATGGGATCTCCGGGGACCGGAAAACGGAGGTGAGGGTTCATGGAGATCGCTTTCCCCGGGACAATGCGAGCGAGCGCCGCACGGAGAGCGGCATCCGCCGGCACGCAGGGGAGGCAGCCGTAATTCGAGAAGTCCTCGCAGATCACCCGCTTGGGAACGACGATATCGAAAGCGGCGTCGACGACGAAATCGGCAAGGACAATGACACGGGCCTCGTCCGGCGCGGTGCCGAACCCTGGGATATCGAGGGTTACTTCGTGCTCTCCCGACGCTACTCCGGCGACGGTGTCGGGAGCCGCGAGCCCCGTATCCACACCGTCGAGAAAGATGCCGGCCGGATCGAGGGAGACGCCGGGGGGATACGTGGCCGTGACCGCGATCGCCCCCGCTCCCTGGATGAGGTCCATGACGAAGTGGGCCGCCTGAAGCGAGTCTGCGGCGACTATGAGATTGATCTCTCCGGGATCGGGAGTATAGCCG
>JBIOUT010000031.1:0-2083 GCA_044867365.1 Candidatus Eiseniibacteriota bacterium
CGCCTTCACCCCCTACATTTCGGCTGCGCAGAGCCCGCCGGAGATCACCTTCCGGGCGATCGTCATCGGCTGCCTGATCGGGATCATCTACGGGGCGGCGAACGCCTATCTCGGACTCCTCGCCGGACAGACGGTTTCCGCCTCGCTGCCGGCGGCGGTGATCGGGATGTTCATCCTCTCGACCGTCTTCGGTTCGCGGAACGTGCTCGAGAACAACATCGTGCAGACCATTGGATCGAGCGGCGAGTCCTTGGCGGCGGGGGTCATCTTCACCGTCCCCGCTCTCATCTTCCTCGGCTCCCGCCCGTCGCTCGCCCTCATCTTCGCCCTCTCCGCCGTCGGCGGGCTCCTCGGCATGCTGTTCATGATCCCGCTCCGCCGCTATCTCATCGTCCGCGAGCACGGAAAGCTGCGTTTCCCAGAGGGGCTCGCCTGCGCCGAGATCCTCAAAGCCGGAGAGCGCGGCGGAAATCAGTTTCGGATGGTCATGCAGGGAATGTCGATGGGGGCGATCTATCGCTTCGTCGTCGAGATGTTCGGGCTGTGGAACCGGCAGTTCACCTTCACGCTCTCGGGCTTGCATCAGGCCACCCTTGCGGGAGAAGGAATGCCCGCGCTCCTCGGGGTGGGGGCGATCATCGGCCTCCGTATCGCCACCCTCATGTTCGCCGGCGGCTTCCTCGGCTGGATGGTGATTCTGCCGCTCCTCCACGCCTTCGGCTCCGCCAACCTGAATCCGCTCTTCTCGGGAACGACCCTCGCCGAAATGAGCCCCGATCAGATCTGGAGCCGTTACCTGCGCTACATCGGAGCGGGAGCGGTGGCGGTGGGAGGGGTGATGGCGGTCGCCCGCTCGGCGGGTCTCATGGTCGGCGCATTTTCGACCATTCTTCGCGACCTCCGCGGCCACGACCGCGCGACGGCCGATACCCGGATCCGTACCGAGCACGATCTCTCGAGTCGCTGGCTCGTGATCGGCTCGCTCGTGGCGATCGTCTTCCTGTGGGCGCTCCTCGGATTGAGCGATTGGCGATCGTTCCTCGGAGTGGCGCTGACCGTCTTCCTCGCCTTCTTCTTCGTCGCCGTCGCCGCCTTCATCTGCGGGCAAGTCGGCTCATCGGCGTCACCGGTTTCCGGAATGACGATCACCGCACTCCTCGTCACCTGCCTCTGCTTCCTGGCCATGGGTTGGACGGGCAAGAGCGGCATGCTGGCGGCGATGACCGTGGGCGCGGTCATCTGCATCGCCATCTGTATGTCCGGGGACATGGCTCAGGACTTGAAGACCGGGTTCCTGCTCGGGTCGACTCCCTGGCGACAGCAGGCGATGAACATCGTCGGCAACTTCGCAGCCGCCGCCACCATCGGATTTGTGATCTATTTCCTCCACACGACCCGCACCATCGGCTCGGACGCACTACCGGCGCCGCAAGCCACCCTCATGTCGCTCATCGTTCAGGGACTCTTTGGGGGCAATCTGCCCTGGACGCTCCTTCTCATCGGGATGGGGATCGGAACGGTGAGCGAGCTCCTCCGCGTTCCCACTCTGCCATTCGCCATCGGGCTCTATCTCCCCTTCTCCACCTCGACCGCCATGTTCATCGGCGGGGTGGTGGCCTGGTTCCTCGGCCGACCAGCGGCGGGCGGGGCCCAAGCGAGCGCGAGCCGACTCGAGAGAGGCGTCCTTATCTCGTCGGGGTTGGTGGCCGGGGACGCGATCATCGGGCTTCTCACCATCGGCCTGATCGAGATCGGCAGGATCAACTGGACGATCCATCCCTTCCTTCCTGGAGTGGCCTGGGAGCTCTACTCACTCGCCGTCTTTCTCGGCCTCGCCTACTGGCTCTACCGATCCGCCGCCAAAGCGCCGGCTCACGGCGATTGACCTCAGGCGCCCGGGCGGGGTGATAGAATCGGGAACCCCCGGGGCGCTTCTCGCCATCCACCATCAATGAGAATCATTCTTTTTGCCGGGAAGGGCGGTGTCGGTAAGACGACGATCGCCGCCGCCAGCGCCGTCGAGGCCGCGAGGCGCGGCCATCGCACGCTTCTTCTCTCGGTCGACGTCGCCCATTCGCTCGCC
>JBIOUT010000032.1:0-12125 GCA_044867365.1 Candidatus Eiseniibacteriota bacterium
ATAACGTGCGGCCCCCGGGTTCCATTCGAGATCGATGGCGCCCGAGGCCTCCAGCCGCCCGCGCAGCCCGTCGGGTGGCAACGGGCCGGGAAGGACGGGGTCCCTCGCTTCGAAGCTCACGATCTCATCTTGCCGGCGAGCGAAGACCTCGACCCGCCCGTCGCCGTCGCCGTCGCCGATCGCCATGCCGGCCGACCGCGCTCCGCCTTCGTAGAAGCTCGGAAAGAAAACGCCGCCCGGCTGCAACCGATCAAAGACATAGAAGTCGGGTGCGGCGATGAGAAGGATCTCCGCCTCCCTGTCGGAGTCGATGGATGCCGCTCGGAGGGCGTTGCGCCTCGGCTCGACCCCGGCGATTCCGATCCCGTCCCGGGCGGTGAAGCCGCCGGCGAGGGACGCCGTGAGGACGATGACGACGTGCCTCCGCCGCTCGAGGAGCGCCTCCGAGACATCGAGATCCGCAACCACGTCCGCAATCACCTCAGGCCGCCCGTCGCCATCGAGATCGCCGCCGGCGACGAGCGGGCTCGACGGCGCCGGAAGCCTGAGTGAGTAGGCGGGGGCGAGGGCGCCCGCTCCCCCATCGCGAAACGCCATGAGGTCGCCGCTCACGTCCCCGATCACCACCTCGACCGCGCCGTCCCCATCCACATCTCCGGCAAAGAAGCTCGGGGCCAGACTTCGAAGCCCCGGAGTGAAGTTGGCGCTCGCGCTCCGCCGCCAGGCCGAAGCGTCACCCGTCGATCGATAGACGACGAGCGAATCGGAATCGATGGCCACGATCGCCGGACCGTCCGCCAATTGGGCGAATCCGAGGGCGAAGCCGTTCGAGTCCGCCCACACTTTGGAGGCGGGATAGGCGAGCGGGCCGGGACTCTCGAGGAGACATGCCGTGCCCAGGCCGCTGGCGAGGATCTCCATCCGGCCGTCGCCGTCGGTGTCGCCGACATCGCGCGGGAGGAGTGAAAGGGGCAAGGTGTCGCTCGCGGCGTAGGCGTCGTCACCGGTCGCCGAATAGATGACGAGGGGGCCGAAGGGCGATCCCGGCTCGTCGGCCATGAGGACGAATTCTCGATCACCGTCGCCGTCGAGATCGGCGAGCTTCGGCGCGAGCTCGCCGCCTGGGAAGCGCGCCGGCCGGGGAATGAGCGCATAGAAATGGGCACGCTCGCCGGAGATGGTCGCCGAAAGTCGGGATGGATTGGCGGCGAGTCCGGCGCTATTGGTCGCTCTGACATCGAGCTCGAGATCACCGGGTGAGAGATCCTCGGGCAGACGCAGGATATGGTCGCGCGTGAGGAAGGCCTCGTCGATCCGGCGACCGGCGCCGGATCCGGCGGCGATCTCGATCACTCCCCGCGCCAGATCATCGGTGGAGAAGAAGACGAAGGGGACGATCCGATCCTCGACCCAGAGCGGAACGGCGACGGCACCGCTCAAGACGGGAGGCGTGTGATCGACGGTCACCAGGGTCCGCTCCTCGAGCTCTCCTTCTCGGGCGTCGAAAGCCCGGAGACGGAGGGTGTATTCCCCTGGAGAGAGGTTTTCCGCCTGCCACACCGCGACCGTGTCCTCGACCACCTGCCGGCCGGCGGCGTGGGCGAGGAGATCGAAGCTTCCGGGATTGCGGCCGGCTCCCACCTCCACGGTGTAATCCTCGAGATGCAATCCTTCGGCGGTGATGATGACCGGCGCCTGGCGATCCACTCCCCCGCCGGAGGCGGGAGAGTGAATGACCACCGAAGCCTCGCGAGTGAGCCCGAGAGCCCGACCGGCGTCGAGCCGTCCGTGACCGGTCTCTCGATCCCAACCTGGCCAGAGGAGGTCGGTCGTCGAGCCGGTGAGGACCGACGACACCTCGATGGCGGTGAGCGAAGGGTCGCGCGAGACGAGGAGCCCGGCCGCCGCGGCGACCAGCGGAGAAGAGAGAGAGGTTCCGGAGAGCGCCACATAGCTCGCGAGTCCGGTTGTCGTCAGAATGTCCACGCCCGGCGCCATGAGGTCGAGGGTGGGGCCGTAATTGGAGAAGGTTCTCGAGTCGTTGCGATCGGTGGCTCCGGCGGCGATGACTCCCTCGAAGCCCGATGGGTAGTGGACGCCGTCGAAGCGGGAGTTGCCGGCGGCGGCGACGAGCACTGCACCCAGCTCGCGCGCATAGGCGACGGCATCGCCGATGATCGGTGAGGAGACGGTGTCGCCCCAGCTCATGTTGATGACGCGGGCGCCGTTGTCGGCGGCGTAGACCAGAGCCGCTGCGGCGTCGTCCTCCTCGAGAACTCCCGAGAAGGGGCCGAGCCCGGGATTGAACCCGGCGCGCACCGGCATCACCGTGCATCTGGGAGCCAGGCCGGCGATTCCCTTGCCGTTCCCCGCCACCGCCCCGATGACGCCGATCACCGCCGTGCCGTGACCGGAGTCGTCGCTCACATCGTTGTCGCGATCTACCGCGTCGCCGGGCCCGCCGATCCGCGGCGCATCGACGAAGTCATAGCCAAAGGTGTCATCGACGTAGCCGTTGTCATCGTCGTCCGCTCGCTCCCAGTCCTCGACCTCGCCGTTCCCATCTTGATCAGTGCCGTCGTCGGCCGTGCTCGCGTTCCCGGGCGGATCGTCGTTCACCCACAGGTTGTCGATCAGGTCCTCGTGTTGAAGGACACCGGTATCGATGACCGCGATGAGAACTGTCGAGTCGCCTTGGATCACCGACCAGGCCGCATCAGCCCCCACCCGATCGAGGTACCACTGCTCATTACGGCGCGGGTCGCCGTCGCCCATAGCCTGCACCTCTCCCGCCGCCTGCGCTTCTCCCGCCGCCTGCGCTTCTCCCGGCGCCTGTACGCCGAGGTCGAGGACGGGAATGGAATGGTTGGGAGTCACCCATTCGACCGCAGAAGAGGCGGCGAGATCGGCGATGAGCGGCGCGACATCCACCCCGGGAGCGAAGCGGAGGGTGAAGATTCGGCTGAGTCGGGCGCGGGCGAGCGAGGCGCGAGCCGGCGACCTCGACCTTGCGGGGCCGGCCGGAACGAGCATCGAGATTTCGGCGCCGGCGAGCGCTTCGGCTAACGGTCCCCGGGTTCTACCCGGCCCGAGAACGGACGCCGCGAACCATGTGCGAAGAGAAGCAAGATCCCAAGCGGAGGTTCCAAGGGCCGGCGCATCGCGGAGGCGGACGAGGATCTCCCCCGGACCTGCCTCCCCCACCCGGGCCATGACCAGGAGCCCGGCCACCGCCGCCAGGATTGCGAGCGTGCGTTCGGACCGGGTGGCCACACCGGTCGCTCGATTAGAGGCGGAAACCGATCGAGAATCGGTGCGTGGTGCCGAGGCCGCTGTCGAAGGGAACGACGGCATAGTTCAGCTTCCAGCCCGACACCATGCCGCCGGCGCCGAAGCTGATTCCCTCGTTGTCGAACCCGGTGCGATAGCCCAGCTCGACCTGGGCCACATTGTGATAGTCGTACTCGGCACCGACCAACGCATGCGCGTCATCGCCGCGCGTCTTGCGCACGTCGAGCGCCACGAGGAGCGACCCGTTCCCCACCCGCTGCGGGAGCACATAGGAGCCGCCGATCTGCACCGCGGTGGGCAAGTCATCCTGCTCGCGAATGAAGGTGATGCCCTTGCCAATATTGGTCACCGCCCCACCCAGCCGCAGCGCTGGGGCGATCTCGTACTGGCCCCCGAGATCGCCGGCGAAGGCGAAATGAGTGATGTCCTGGATGTTGGAAACGATGTACTTGCCCGACCCGCCGAGGGACGCGCACTTGTTGATCTCATAGGCATAAGAAGCGGTGACCACGGCATCGTAGGCGCCGAAGGTCAGGGTAGGAGTCGCGAATTCGTCCCGGCCGTCGATGTCGCCGATGTAGAAACCCGAGAAGCTGCCGCCGAGCGCGTGCCGACCGAAGTGTGTGCCACCGCCCACGTATTCCTGGCGGAAGTCGGAGATCCATTCGTTGTGCTGGAAGATGATCTCGAAGTGCTTGTCGGCGACCCCCAGCCGGGTGAGCCCGGCCGGATTCCAGTACATGGCAGTGGCGTCATCCACGACCGACACGAATGCGCTGCCCATGCCCACCGCGCGCGGCCCGATCGGCAACTCGAGCGAGACCAGGCCGGGCCGGTCGGCCGCTCCCGCGGCGCCGTTGGTTACCAGAAGAGCAATGACGGCGGTCACGCCCATCCACCCGCACGAGCTCCCGTTGCTGCGCCTGGTGCGACCGACCCCCGGGATTCGGGGTTGTTGTATGGAGACTCGTGGCATCGGATCAGTACCTCCTCGGGCTAGCGGGTGACTGCAAAGGTCCGCATCTCGACGGCGTCCTGCCCCCCGCTCCTGGCTTCGAGGCGCAAGAGGTAGACCCCGCTCGCCGCATTGCTCACATTCCATCTTACCTCATGGTCCGTGCGTCCCGCCGCCGCGTCCGGCGCCTGCGGGCGGGCCACGACGCGGCCGGCCACATCCATGATCTCGAGCTTGATCTCGGCGTCGGCGCCGAGTGAGAAATGAATGATGGCGTCATCGCCGACCACCGGATTGGGATAGACGAAGACCTCGCGCAGGAACGTCTGAGGGGCGGCGGTGAGCGGCGCGGCATCGAGGATGCCGCGATGCTCGGGTCCGCCCCGGTAGGCGGGCCAGACGCTTCCCGGCCCCTCCGCCGCTCCCAGCTCGTAGGCGACGAGCACCGTTCCCGAGCCGAAGTCGCTCGGCGCCACCATATCGAGACGTCCATCGGCGTCGATGTCGGCGATGACCGGCACCACCCCCTTGGCCGCGGGACCGGGGAGCGGCCAGCCCGGAAGCAGGCGCCCCTCGCCATCGACGGCGAAGGCGCGGCCGTCCCCGGGAGCGAAGATCATTTCCGGAAGTGGGCCCGCGCCGAGATCGACGGCGAGCGGCGACGGGACGAGAGCCGGAAGCGGCCGATCCGATTCGCCCACAACCTCCGGGAAGAAAAGCTGCGGCGTGCCGTTGAAATTGACGGCATAGAGCCGGCCGTCGACCGAGGAGACGAGCACCTCGACCCGCCCGTCCTGATCGATGTCGGCGAGCGCGAGATCATGGGCGGTACGGCGATTGAGCTCGAAGGGCCAGCCGGTGAGCGGGCGGAGCCGATCGAGAGCGAAGGCGCCGCCGGTTCGCGGGACGTCGGTAGCCAGGGCTTCGATCCGACCGCGGTCGTCCGATGCAACGATCTCGAGCGCGCCATCCCCATCGAGATCGCCGGCCACCAGGGCGCGGACGACTCCCTGTCGTTCGGGGCGGCCCGGATCGAGCTCTCTCGCCGTCCTGGCCAGTGGGCGAACGGCGTAGAACCGGGTGCGTCCCTGGCTCGAGACCGGAGCTAGGATCGCGGGGGCGGCGCCGGTAAAGACGAGCGGCGGCGCGGTGACATCGCCCGGCACATCGACCCTCGAGACGTCGACCACAGGCCCCTGCTGCTGGCACCAGATGACCTCGCCGACTCCCTTGCTGTCGGCGGGAGATCCGATGACCACGGCGAGACCCGAGCCGCCGAGATTGGCGAGCACCGGCACTTCGTCGCGGAGCGAGCGACCCACCTGGGCCCAGACTCCGATGGTCGCCGGATTGTTGTCGCCGTCGCGGACCTCGCTGCCGTCGCCGTTCCAGGCGTAGATCCTGCCATCGGCGCCGGCGACCACGATCTCGGGGCTTCCATCGCCGTCGATGTCGCCGATCGCCGGCGCGGTGTTGGCATCCGCACCCACTCGGCCGAGGGGAGCGGCGAATCCCGGCGGCGGATTGCCGTCCCCGGATATCACCCACACGCCGCCGGTCGTGTCGACAACGACCGTCTCGAGACCGGGCGACAAGGACGTGATCTCGGCCACCGCCGGATGGTTGCCCCCCACCGGCCCGGTCAGGGTCACCGGCCATGCGCCTGCCTTGCGCCGGTCGAAGGTGACGACGAAAGTCATTACCGAATCGGCGGTGCTGACGCTGTCCACCGCGACGAACGTGGGCACGTCATAGCTCGAGTTGCTGTTGGGAATGGTCTCGGGCCCGAAGCGCACCCGATTGCCGGCGCGATAGGCGTCCTCGGGGCTGCCGAAGCTCAGGATCGACACCGGGAAGCCGTCGAGATCCTGCACCCCATCGGCCTCCTCGAGATCGATTCCCTTGTGAGCCGCGTCGCCTTCGACGGTGTTGGACGATAGGTTGGCGTCGATCGCCGACGAGTCCACGTGCCAGATGAGAAGCCCCGAGCCGGTTCCGTCTCCGGGCAAGAAGAAGTCGAATTCTGCGCCCTGATAGTCGTCGACGTAGAAACTGAACAACGAATCTTGATCGACATCGTTGAAGTCGAAGATCCCATTCCGATTGGGGTCCTGAACCCGGTTCTCGAGGAGAAAATACTCGTCGCCGCCGATGGGGATGGCGGCCGCCCGTGGCGGACCCGCGGAGCCGTCGACCGCCGGCAAGTCGTACCTTCCCGGCCGGGTGATCACGTCGACATTCAGGCAGCCGAGCTCGAACAGGCTCCAGGCACAGGGACGGGCGGGGACGAAGCCCGCATTGTTCCAGGTGCCGTGCGACATGATGTCGAAGATGCCCACCCCCTGCGAATCGGCGAAGTCTTCGGGAGTGGTGTCGTAGAGATCCGGTAGACCGAGCACATGACCGAACTCGTGCGAGCACACTCCAGTCATGCCGAAGATATAGGGAATGGGAGGATTGAAACGGTCGTCATAGTCCTGCGATTCGACCTCGGGCAAGACGAGAGCGAACTGGACGAAGTAGGGCTGGCCTCCCGGCGTGAGGTCGTTGGTCAAGATGCCGCGATCGCGGGTCGAGTCGGGGAGATTGGCCTGCAGCAGCTCGAGCGGGGCGAAGGATGACCAGATTTGCTCGGGACTGTCACCAAGGACATCCCCTTCCTGCCCGTTGCCGGCGTGAACACAGACATGCGCATCGAAGGCCGCCAGGTTGTAGTCGCGGTCCGCGGCACGAACAGCGTCTCTTATCAGGAGGGTCTGACGCTCTTCGATGCGCTCGTCATCCCCGTAATACTCCATGGTCTGAGGCATTCGGTAGACTGAGTCGGACACGGTGGTGCGGATGACGAGCTGTCCGTAGGTCGCCTGCTGCCAATATTGCTGGACAAAGAAGAAGACTCGGTTGAAGTAGGTCCTGGTCGAGTCCATCGGGTGGTCGTCGAAATCGACCCGGATGGCCAGAGCATCGATGGTGTCGGGAAGGGCGCGAGCGAGGGGCTGGCCGAGAGGGCGCAAAGGCCGGTGATCCCGGCGCGGAGCGTAGTGGCTGACCAATCGGAAGCCCTGCTTGCCCGGGGCGGGAGGGGCGGCGCAGAAGCCAGATGCGACTGAAAGCGTATGCCGCGACCCGCCGGCCGCCGATTCGGGATCGACCCGGGAAGCCGTCGACCCGGCGGCCAGGAGCGCGAGGACGGAGCCGGCGACAAAGGTCCGCGCCGCCTGCGGAACGAGAGCTATGCGCACGCCGTCAAGCAGTCGATGGCAGCCAACCTCATGGTCCAGGGGCTCGGCGGTCGCCGGCCCCGTAGCTCAACTCCATGCGAAACAGGAAGTTGGGAGTGTAGAGATGGCTGGTCACCAGGGTCAAGAGGGGTGGCGACACCATCCCGACGGCGACTCAATCCCCCTGAGAGCCGCCCGCCGATCAGGTGTCGCCCAAACGACGAAGGTCGGAGGCCCTACCGTGGGCAGGCAGGTGCTCCTTCAATCGAGCGAGGACCTAGGATCCGCTGATCGAATTCCGACGGGGGTTGGGCGACTGACGGCCTAATAAACCGCGGGCAAAACCCAGGGTTCCCAATCATGCCCGCCCGCGGCCCAATTTTTACAGGGGTCGAGCACACGGGGTCTAGCTTTGGCTTTCTTCCCCCCGGCTTGCCCTTGCCGCATCGAGGCTCGTACTCTCGCCGAATGCGTCAAACGGGAGGAGCGATCGTCTGTCCGGGATGCCGGAAGCTGATCGAAGCCAGCGAGCCCCGCTGCCCTTATTGCGGCCGCCTCCGTCCTGGGCTCTGGGGCTTCGGCCCGGCCCTGGGGAGGCTCGTGGGCACGCTCGACCCCATGGCCATCGCGGTTGCGGGTTGCGTCCTCCTCTATGTCGTCGCCCTCCTCATCGACCTGCCGCAGGCGCTGCGCTTTCGCGGGATGATGGGCATCCTCTCCCCCAGCCCTCGGGCTCTCATGATTCTCGGCATGACCGGGGGAGAGGCGTGGAATCGCGGGCACATCTGGACGCTCCTGAGCGCGATCTACCTGCATGGCGGGCTCCTCCACATCTTCTTCAACGTCATGTGGATCCGCGATGTCGGCCCGGCGGTCGCCGAGATCTACGGCCCGGCGAGAGCGTTTGCTCTTTTCAACATCGCCGGCGCCGCCGGCTTCCTGGCCTCGAACATGCTGAGCGGCGCCCCCACGGTCGGCGCCTCCGGCGCTATCTTCGGTCTCCTGGCGGCCCTCATCGTTCACGGACGGCGGGCCGGGAGATCGCTCCTCACGTCACAGGTCCTCGCCTGGGCGGGAATCCTCTTCGTCTTCGGCTTCGTGATGCCGGGGATCAACAACATCGCCCACGCCGGAGGTTTCGCCGGCGGTTGGATCGCCGCCACCGCCATGGGCGCCGGCGTTCGCGGGCGGGAGGCGACCGGAGCGCAACTTCTTGCGCTCGTGAGTGGAATTCTGTCGGTGGCCGCCGTGATCCTGTCGGTGGCGAGCGCCTTCGGAGTCTGGTGAAGAGCGACCCCGCGGCGATCCTCATCGGCGTCGATCTCGGGGGGACCAAGACCGAAGTCGTGGCGATCGCGAGCGACGCCGCTCTCGCGGCCTCGCCTCCGCCTCCCTTGTTTCGCCGCCGCGCCCCGACTCCTCCCCGAGATTATTCAGGTACGGTGCGCCTCATCGCCGAGCTCATCGGCGCCGCTCGTCAGGCCTGCTCGGGCAGCGAGCTCGCGGGGGTGGGCCTCGGCACCCCGGGCTCCCGCTCGCGGGTCACCGGCCGGATGAAGAACTCGAACTCGACCGTCCTCAACGACCAGCCGCTCCTTGACGATGTCGAAGCCGCGATCGGGCGCCCGGTCGTCATGGCCAACGACGCCAATTGCTTCGCCCTCGCCGAGGCGCGATGGGGCGCTGGACGGGAAGCTGCGGTAGTCGCGGGCGTGATCCTCGGCACCGGGATGGGAGGAGGGATCGTCGTCGACCGACGAGTGCTCGAGGGCCCGGGAGGAATCGCCGGCGAATGGGGACATCTCTCGATCGACCCCAACGGCCCGCAATGCTACTGCGGACATCGGGGCTGTCTCGAGACTCTCTTGTCGGGACCGGGGATGGCGCGCCGCTTCCACACCACGACGGGTGTGGAGATGTCGGCGATCCAGATCTGGGAGGCGGCAGAAGATTCCACCCATCCCCACCACGCCGCCTGCGCCCGAGCATGCGATCACTATCTCGAATGGTTCGGGCGGGGAATCGCCTCCATCCTCAATGTCCTCGACCCGGATGTCCTGGTGTTAGGCGGCGGCCTTTCGCAGGTCGTGCGGCTCTATCGCGAGGGACCGGAGCGCGTGCGAGCGTTCGTCTTCTCGGACGCGATGACGACTCCGATCGTCCCGCCGGCGCTCGGCGATGCCGCGGGAGTGTTCGGGGCGGCGCTCCTGGCTGTCCCCGGGGCGAGCGGCGCCGGCAGCCTCATCGAGAAGCTCAGCTCGCCTGACAGAAGCAAGTCGTCTTGAGGGTGACGTCGGCCCGCGCCCACGCCTTCTGGAATCGCGCCTCGACCGCCGCCGCCTCGTCATCGGCGTGTCGCGCCCGCAGGCATTCGGCGAGCCCGTAGAGCGACCAGCCGTTCTCCGGGTACCGTGCGAGATCGTCCCGATACACCTGCTCGGCCTCGGCCGTCCTTCCGGCCTTGACGAGCACTGCCCCGAGCGCGTGACGCACCGGTGTCAGCCAATCGGGCGCCTCGTCGTACTTGAGCTCGTCCTCGAGCTTGGCGGCGGTCCGTAGCTCGGCGATTCCTTGATCGATCTTTCCCTTGCGAGCCAGGATCTCTCCCGCCAGTAGATGGCGGGCGATAGAGATCACCTGCTTGGCGGAATTGTTGCCCACGATCATTTCGTCGGTGATGCGGCCGCTGGCCTCGTCAAACAATCGTTGCTCCGCTTCGGCTTCGCTCACCCGGCCGAGAGCGGCCAGGGCCACTCCTCTCGCCGAGCGCCTGATCGCCGAGGTGATAGGAAGGTAATCGGGCGGCTCCGGCAGCTCGAGGATCTCGTCCCACCGCCCGAAGCGCATCAGCGCCTCGGTCTCGATCGTCATGAAGCCGTCGGCGAAGAAAGCGGCATCACGTACGAAATCGGGCGGCATGCCGGCGATCATCTCCCGCGCCGCCCGGATCGATTCTTCGCTTCTCCCCTCCATCATGCAGGCCCACGACAAGAAGTGGTGATTGTGGGCCATGTAAATGCGATAGAAGCCCTGCTCGGGCGATTTCTGGCGGTAGGCGCGGTCGACCTCGATCGCGCGCTCATTGGCGGTGATCGCATCCGCCCACCTCCCCACCCGGCAATAAATGTGAGCCGGCATGTGAACGAGATGACCGGCGCCCGGCACCAGGGTCTGGAGGCGATCGGCGGCGGCGACTCCCTTCTCGGGATTAGCCGAAGCCTCGACCGCATGGATGTAGAGGTGGTTGGCGCCCGGGTGGTCGGGAGCGAAACGGAGGACGGTCTCGAGGGTGGCCAGGATCTCCTCGGTCCCCGGCTGCGGTTGGTAGTCGTGAGTCCAGAGATCCCAGGGACGAAGATCCATCATCGACTCGGCAAACAGGACGCCGAGGTCGGCGTCGTCGGGATGCGCCTTCCAGACCTCGCGGAGAGCCGCGGCATAGGCCGCATCGAGCGGCTTGCGATCGGCCGGCGGAGGGTCGGCGTAGCGCTTGGTCAGAGCCGCGATCAGCTCCCGTTCGGTCGGAGAGGCTCGGCCAGCCAGAGATTCCGCCTTCACCAAGGCTTCCCATGCCGCTCGCGAGTGCGCCTCGTCCATCGTCGGATTATTGATGTGAGGGCCATTGGCGGCTGAGATCCCCCAGCAAGCCATCGCGAAGCCGGGATCGAGGCGCGCCGCCTCCGTGAACGAGCGGATGGCCTCGTCGTGATTGAAGGCGAAGAGGAGGGTGAGCCCCTGATCGAAATAGGCCTGCGCGTCGCGCGAGCGGGTGGTGATCTTGCGGTGGTGGTGGCCGAGGTTGCCGAAGAGCGGCTCGCGCGGAACCGCGGCCTGCTTCTCGCCGCAGGCAACGAGCGTCAGGGCAAGAACAAAGAGGAGGTGTCGGCGTTTCGCAGGCATCGGGCCGTCCCTTTCTTGGAAGGCCGCGGGTCGCCCGATCCCTATCTCCTTTGGTTATTCGAACGCCCGTGGCGGGGCGCATTCTCCTCGATGCGCGCTCATGAATCAACCGCGTCCGCCAAGCGCCGCGCCGAAGCCGCTAGGCGTCAGCGGCCCCCGCCACGCCCCCCACCCCCATCCTTCCATTTCCCGGAATCGCCCCGACTCTTCTTCGATGAGTCTCCGCGATTCTTTCCCGAGTCTCCGCGGCTTTTCTTGGAATTCTCGCCGCTGCTCCTGGCGGGCGAGCCCTCGCTCCCCCGTTTCGAACGGTATTCGCCGCCCCCATTCGATCGCTCCCCCGATCGGTCCCCGCGCCTCTCCTCGGGTCGCCGCTCGCGCGGTGGCTCGGCCGCCTCCGCATCGCGGGGGCCCATCCACCTCCGGCGTTCTTTGCCTCGCTCACCTTTCCACTCACGGCTTCGCTCCGCTCTCTGTTCACCCCTCCACTCGCGCGGTGACTCGGGTTTCGGCGAGCGGAACGATCTCGGATCCCGGCCGGGCTTCTCGTTCCTCTCTTCCGGTCGGCCTCTCTCGGGGGCGAGGAAACCGCCTTTCGATCGATCGAATCGAGAAGAGCCCTTGGGCTCCGCCGGCGACCGCTCCCATTTCCTCGGCTTACCCATCTCGGGCGCCGGCTTCCAGGCGGGAGTGGAGTAGAACTCCTTCCGGAGCCGCGGGCGATCCTGCGAGCTCCAAACGCGCTTCAGGTCCTTGTA
>JBIOUT010000033.1:0-8244 GCA_044867365.1 Candidatus Eiseniibacteriota bacterium
CGAGAAGCCCGAGAGCGCGCTCCATGATGACCGATGCGGTGGCGGCGCCGATCTCGCCGCGGCCGCGCGCCACCTGCATCACGCGGATGACGTCTCCGCCGACGCCCGTGGGCAGGAAGCTGCCGTAGAAGGTGCCGGTGAAGTAGATGCGCACGAGATCGCCGAGCGAGCGATCGATGTCCTGCACCCGCAGCAGGATCCCCCATTTCGCCGCCATCAGCACCCGATCGAGGGCGACGAAGCCGAGCGCGAGGACGATGAAGGCAGGGCGGGCGCGACCGAGCGCCTCGAGGAGCGCCGGGGCGCTCACCTGACGCAGCACGAGGACGAGCGCGATGGCGCTCACCGCCGCTTGCAGGACGAGGATCGAGAGTCGGCGGCGACGCGGCGCGGCTTCAGGGGAAGCGGCTTCGGGCGAGAGGGTACTCAGGCCGCCACCTCGCTCGGGCGAGACATGCCGCGGTCACGGGCGCCGCGACGTCCGGCGGCGGCTTGCTCGTAAACCGCAAGCGACTCGCGCGCCGCACGCTCCCAGCTGAACTCGCGAGCGCGGGCAAGCCCGCGCTCGATGAGCGACCGGCGGAGCTCGGGCTCGACGATCACCCGGCGGATGCCGCGGGCGATGTCCTCGGGATCGTAAGGATCGACGAGGATGGCGGCGTCACCGGCCACTTCGGGCGAGCAACCGGTCGTCGTCGTCACCACCGGGCAGCCCGAGGCCATGGCCTCGAGGATCGGGATCCCGAACCCTTCATAGAGCGAAGGCAGGACGAGAGCATCGGCGAGGGAATAGATCGCCGGCAGATCGTCGTCGGGAACGAAGCCCGGCCGTACCACCCGCTCGCCGAGCCCAAGCTCGTCGATGAGCGCCACATCGCCCTCGTACTTCCAGCGGAGAAAGCCGACGGCGACGAGGGCATGCGGGAAGTCGGTCGAGAGGAGACGATAAGCGCGGAGCAGGTTCGAGAAGTTCTTGAGCGGATTGAGACCGCCGACGAAGAGGATGAAGCGATCGGGGAGCCGGTGGCGCTCTTTGATTGCGGCGCAGGCGGCGCGATCCAGGTGGCGGAAGCGCGGATGAGCGGCCTCGTGCACCGGGTGGAGCTTCTGGCGTTCCGCTCCCACGTAGCGCACGATCTCATCGACGCCCATCTTGGTCGTGGAGATGACCGCCGCCGCGCGCCGACAGTAGATCGGCATCATCATCGCCGTGTAGATGCGGTCCGAGCGAGCGAAGATCTGCGGCACCGCGAACTGCTCGGCGCCGTGAAGAGTGAAGACGGTTGGACAGGGCGCAAGAAGCGGCACCGAGAGCTTGGGGTTGACGATGATATCGAGCCCCAATCGCCGCGCCGCCCGCGGCACCGCCATTTGATCCCAGAGGAGCTTGGTCGGGAAGGGAAGGACGACCTCCTCGACTCGCGGCCGCCCGGCATAGGTTCCAAGAAAGGCGGGATCGCGATAGAGGAGGACGAAGGTGTGCGGGCTTTCGAGGGCGATGAGCTCCTCGAGGAGGTTCCGGGTGTAGACCTGGATCCCGCCCTTCTCGCTCAGATTCCTGAGCATGAAGCCGATGCGCATCGCCTTGCGATTCCGCCCGCGCCCCCTACACCGTGGTGCGCTCGGCCGCCCGGCGCCTGCCCTCGAAGCTCTCGAGGACGAAGAGCTTGTGCCAGGAGGCGAGGTTCAGAAGTCCCCAGAGGAGGTGATTGTGATTGTGGGTGCGGGCGACATGCTCGTCGATCAATCGGTTCACGTGTTCGAGGTTCAGGTGCTCGCGAAGAAGCGGCGACTCGTTGAGGAGGGTCGTCATGTAGGGCCGGAGCTCCTCGCGGAGCCAGTTCTTGATCGGCAAACTGTAGCCCTGCTTGCCGCGGCGAACAGTGGCGTCCGGAAGGATGCCGCGAAGCGCCTTCCGGAAGAGCGCCTTGGTGGTGAGGCCGCGGAACTTGAGGTGGTCGGGAACGGTCGCTGCGAACTCGACGACGGCTTGATCGAGGAGCGGCACTCGCACCTCGAGCGAGCTCGCCATGCTCATCTTGTCCACCTTCATCAGCACGCTATCGGGCATGAGCCAGTGGAAGTCGAGATAGAGCTCGCGCGAAAGCCGGCTCGAGCGGTCGCGTCCGGCGAGGTGGCGGCGCAGGTGAGTGAAGGGATCGGTCTCGATCTCGGCCAGGAACTCGGGACGGAAGAGCGCCGCGCGCTCGCGCGCCGGCAGGAAGTACTGCCAGCGCAAGTGCTCGCCGGCGGGCGACAGATCGGAGCCGTCGACGAAGCGCTTGATGATGTTGAGGGCGCCCTTTTTCTGCGGCTGATCGGGAAGCCGGGCGGCGAAGTTGGAGATGACCCCACGCAATGCCGCGGGGAGCCGGCGATACACCTGGGCGTCGAAGCGGCTGGCGCGGAAGCGGTCGTAGCCGACGAAGACTTCGTCGCCGCCCTCACCGCTCAGGCAGACGGTGACCTGGCGCCGCGCCTCGCGGCAGATGAGCATGAAGGGGATCGCCGAGAGATCGGTCATCGGCTCGTCGAGGTGCCAGATCGATTGCTCGAGAAGCTCGACCGAGATCGGCTCGACGCGCAGCACGTGGTGCTCGGCGCCGAAGGCGCGGGCGACGAGCCGCGCATGCTCGAGCTCGCTGAAGGTGGGGTCATCGTAAGCGAGGGTGAAAGCTCGCAGTCGATCGCGAACGTGGCGGCGCATGAAGGCGACGACGGCGCTCGAGTCGAGCCCTCCCGAGAGGAAGACACCGAGCGGGACATCGCTCACCAGGTGGCGGCGCACCGCGTCGTCGAGAAGCTCGACCAGGCGCTGGCGATAGAACGAGGGGGAATGCTCCTCGCGTTCGAAGGTGAGGTCCCAGTAACGGCGAACCTCGATCTCGCCGTTGTCGCGGGCGATGAGATAATGGCCGGCGGGTAGCTTCTGGATGCCGCGGAACATGGTGCGCGGAGCCGGCACGAACTCCCAGCCGAGATAGTCGTAGAAGGCCTGCGGATCGACATCGCGGCGGAGGGATGGATCCTCGAGCAGAGCCTTGATCTCGGAGGCGAAGGCGAATTTGCCGTTTTCTTGCCGGTAATAGAGCGGCTTGATCCCCACGCGGTCGCGGGCGAGGAAGAGCTCCCGCCGCTCGGAGTCATAGATGGCGAAGGCGAACATCCCGCGCAGATGCTCGAGGCAACGCGGGCCGTGCTCGACATAGGCGCGCAGCACCACCTCGGTGTCGGTGCCGCTCTTGAAGACATGGCCGCGGGCTTCGAGATGGCGCCGGACCTCGCGGAAGTTATAGGTCTCGCCGTTGTAGACGATCGAATATCTCCCGTCCTCGGTGCGCATCGGCTGGCTGCCGTGTGGGGAGAGATCGATGATGCTCAACCGAACGGCGCCGAGGGTGACGTTCCCCACCACCGTCACCCCCTGCTGATCGGGGCCGCGGTGGAGGATCGAGTCGATCATCCGCGAGCCGAGCTCGCGATCCGCCCAGTTGAAGCCGGCGATTCCGCACATACGATGTCCTCAGATGTCCTCGGAACGATGAATGCTTTCCTCGGAAGAGAGTATCGGCCGCATCCAGCGCCGCGATGAGCGCCAGCCTCGATGATACGCGATCAGCGGGGAGGAGGTTGGGCGACCGGGGCCGCCGGCACGAGCTCGTCGAGAAGGCCGGCAAGACGAGCGGCGAGCGCCGGACGAGCGTAGGGGGCGAGAGCGGCCTCGTCGGCCCGAGAGGTCGGCGGACCTTCGGCGATCCAGCGGGCGAGGACGGCGGCGATGCTCGCCGTGTCCTCGGGGGGAACCACCTCGCCGGCGCCGAGCGTGCGCACGAGCTCGGCCGCCGGCCCCTCGGGAACGGCGGCGAGAATCGGGCCTCGGCTCGCCAGATATTCGAAGATCTTGCCCGGGGTGATGAGCTGTCCCTCGGGACCGGCGGCCTCGAGGAGGAGGAGCGCTCCCGCTTGGGTCATCTCCTCGAGGATCGCGGCGTGCGTCGTGGGCGGGAGAAAAACGACTCGATCACCGATGCCGGCGCGAGCGACGATGTCGTCGTTCACATCCTCGCGCGGTCCAATTTGGCGGAGAGTGAGCCGCTGGCGGAGCTCCGGGTGCTCGGCGAAGATGCGAGACATCGCCGCAGCGATCGGTGCGAGCGTGCGCTTGCCGGAGAGGAGGCCCGTGTGGGTGAGGACGAGCTCGTCGGCGTTGCGCGGGGGGCGCAATTGTTGGTTGAGCGGCGCGAGATCTTCCGGGTCGAAGCCATTGGGGATGACGGCCAAGCGAGCAGCGGGGATCTTCGGATGGCGGGCGAGGAAATCGTCGCGAGTCGCCTCATTGGTGACGACGATGCGATCCGCGCGCTCGAGGACCCGCCCTTCGAGCCAATGATGGAGCTTGTGGTGGGCGGCGGTCGGCGCCTGAAAGGTGAGCCGCCGCATCCAGGGATCGCGGAAGTCGGCGATCCAGGGGATTTGGAAGCGCTCGCGGAGGACGAGGCCGACGAGGTGCGCGGTGTCGGGTGAGGACGTGGTGAGTACGGCGTCGATGCCGCCTGCCTCGAGGCGCTCGCGTGCTCGCGCCAGGGCAAAGGGGAACCAGCCGGCATAGGCGTCGGGGACGAGAACGAGGCTCGAGAGTCGGCGTAGCCAGCGAATGGCGGCGGCCGAGCGTACCCCGCGAGCACCATCTCGCCCGACTCCCAGGGGCCCTGGGGTGAGAGCCGCGGTGCGATGCACTACGGTGTCCGCCGGCACTTCTGCGGCGAGAGTGGGATCGACGACCCAGGATCGCGCCGCCCGCACCGTCACCACCTCGGCCCGCCATCCGAGCGGACGCAGGTACTTGAGGAACTTGACCGTCCGCTGCACTCCCCCACCGCCGAGCGGCGGGAAGAAGTAAGCGACGACCAGGAGATTGCGGGAGCCGTCGGGGGAAGGGTTCACCACTGCCAACCGTCAGGACCCCTCACTCCCCTTGGGCCAGCTCTCTCGCGGCGTGTCAACGTCGTTACCATGTTCCAGCTGAAACAATTCATCGATGGGCTCCGGTCGGGTGACAACGGCGTTACCATGTTCCAGCTGAAACAAGCGGGTTAGACTTCGTGGGCCGAGCTGACCCCACCACCACAATTGGAATGGAGGTCGGAACCTCCGGCCTAACTTGGGACGGTCTCACCGCAGACGAACGAGCTGGCGGGTGGCGGAGAAGGTTCCCGCGTCGAGACGATAGAAATAGACGCCCGAACCGGTCCTTACACCCGCCTCGTTCCGACCGTCCCAATAGACTGAGTGATCGCCGGCCTCAACCATGTCATTGAGCAGAACTCGCACAAGCCTCCCCGAAGCATCGAAGATACCCAACGTGACGTGGGTGCCACTGGCAACCTGAAACGCAATCTCGGTGGGGCCATTTTCAGTATGGAATGGGTTCGGGTAGCTGTGCCCCAACTCGTTTCGGAATGTGATCGGGACCGCATTTTCGATTCGCGCCGAAATCGGTCCAAAAAACTGGCTGCCTCCCGATCGATCGATCGCTTCGAGGCGATAGAAGTACGTGACACCCGGCGCGACGTCTCCGTCGAGGAACTGGTAAGGCCCGGGGGGGATTATCGGACCCTTTGTAAGCCGCACGAACTCGCCATCAGAACAACTGGATCGGTGGACATGAAAGCCGACGTGGTCAGATTCGACTGACGTTCTCCAATTGAGGACGATTGCTTGCTGCCCCGCTGTTGCATCGAAGGCAGATACTTGAATCGAGGTCGGCAAATCGCATTGAGACGGATAGATCTGAAGACCCGAGCCGCCGGCGGCGACCAAGACATATGGACCATGCACAGTCAACCAAATCGTATTGCCGCTTGTATTGACGCTTCCCAGTATTAGGGGTGAATTCGGATCTGAAATATCCACAACCTGAATCCCAGCCTGCTCATCGCCGATGTACGCATGAGTTTCCGTTACTGTCACACTTGCTGGAGCACCAGGTGTGTCCAACTCGGCAACCGTCCTGGGGAACGTCGGGTCCGAGATATCCACGACGAAGGTGAGGGAAACATTGACGACGTAAGCGTAGGAGCCCGCGACTGCCACTCGAAACGCCCCCGGGATGGCCAGACTGCCTACAGTAATAGGTGAAGCAGGATTGGAGACATCCACCACCAGAAAACCAGCAGAACGCGCGGCAACATACGCGTACCGCCCCGAGACGGCTGCATGGCTTGCAGGCGGCGGGACAAATCCCACAACAATGGGATTCGTGGGGTTCGCAATGTCAACAACCCAAACACCCAGGAGTCTGTCGCTGAGATATGCATAGTTCCCGCTCACTGCCACGCTCTGAATGACTCCCCCCGGATCAACGTTTCCGACGATGATGGGAGATACAGGGTTGGAGACATCCACTACTTGTAGACCAGCAGTACCATCCGCAACATAGGCATATATGCCACCGAGTGCAACGTAGGTCGGAGCGGCCGGCATGTGGACGCTTCCCACGATCATAGGTAAGGTGGGGTGGGAAATGTCTACCACCTGCAACCCCGAGCTACAATCAGCAATGTAAGCATACGAGCCATCAGCAGCCACGCCATAGGCACAACTGTCCACCCTCCCAATGAGCGGAGGAGAGTTGGGATTCGAAATGTCCACCACGGAAAGACCACCCTGTCCGTCGGCAACATAAGCGGAGTTGCCATAAACCGCAATAGCGATGGAGGAGCCTGGCGTATCGATGCTCCCCACGATCGTAGGGGAGGCCGGATTCGAGATATTCGTGACTTCGAGGGCGTGGGAGTCAGCGACGTACGCATAATCACCGGCCAGCGCAACATCAGTTGCGAACCCTTCCAGGTCCAAGCCTCCAACGAAGATCGGGAATGAGGGGTTGGAAACGTCGATAACCAGGAGTCCGAAGTCACCATCCGCTATGTAGAGATAGCTCCCAGCCACGGTTACACTCGAAGAGTAGCCCGGTGAATTGAAAATCCCCATGATGACGGGGGAGAGTGGATCGGAGACGTCAACGACTTGAATTCCCGACAACCCGTCAGCGATGAAAGCGATGCTGCCGGTTACAGCCACGTCCTTCGCAAAACCGGGAGTATCCGCACTCCCGACGATGATCGGGAATGCGGGATTAGTAATGTCAACCACCTGAAGTCCGGAAGGTCCATCGGCGACGTATGCGAAGCTGCCGAGTACTGCTACACCCCACGCTTCGCCGGGCGTATCAACGCCTCCGACGATCGTTGGGAATGCCGGGTTGGAGATGTCCACGATTTGAAGCCCGGAAGAAGAATCAGCAACATAGGCGTGATCGCCATCCACTTCCAAACCGACTGCTGCGCCCGGAGTGTCCACGGCACCGACGATCACCGGAGATGCTGGACTCGAGATATCTACGATCACAAGTCCTGACTGCTCAGGTCCGGAGTTTGAGTCAGCGATGTAAGCGTATTCCCCAACAATCTCCAGGTCCTGCGCATAGCCAGGCGTAGCGACGCCGCCGATCAAATGGAGAAACTCTCTATAGTCTATGCAACCTTCGCCCCTCGCCTCGATTGGAATGACGGCGAAGATTAGGAACCAGCAGAGTGGGGTCCAAAGCGGGAGCGTCAAGGGATCGGATGTTCCGGATTCCATACGGCTCTTCCCGTCTACCTGAACCGCCTCCACGATAGCGCTCGAACACTCGACGCGATCGATATTATCTCATCGGGCACATTCCGTCGACCTGACAGGAACAACAAAGGATCGCTCTGAGTTCACTCCCGAACCTATGCCAACACGAGCAGCCGTCTGTTCAACCCTCATTCAAATCCCCCCCCGAGCTTCGAATCCAATGTCCCCGCCTCATCTTCGACTACCTGATTGAAACCGGCGGCCGAGGCGGCTCCGCGGCGCAACCAGGCGCCGCCGGGGCTGACTCGAATAGATGGGAGGGATTTCCAATGGCACGCAGTCGATTCACTCAGATGGCCGCCGGCGCTCTGGCGGTTGGGTTGGCGGGGGCGGCTTCGCCGATTTTTGCCCAGACCTTCACCCTCAATTACGTAAGCACGCAGTGCGTCGAAGAGACCGATTGGGATGGTTCGGCGAGCGACGAGCCGTACACGATCTTCGCCGTGGCGCGGGTCAACGGCTTCGGCTCATCGATCCTCGTCGAGAGATCGCCGGTTCGGGGCCATGTGGACACGGGTGACATCGTTCACAACACCGTCACCCTTTGGGGGTTCAACGACA
>JBIOUT010000034.1:0-11320 GCA_044867365.1 Candidatus Eiseniibacteriota bacterium
GCGCTCACCACCTCGTTCTTCGCCATCTGGATTCTGAGCGCGCTCGCCGAGGGAGTGGGGACCGGGATTCTGGCGCAGGTGGCGCGGGCACTGGGCGCCGGCGATCGACCGCGAGCGGAGGCGGCGGCCGCGCAGGGGATCCTCGTCGCCTTCGGATTCGGCCTCCTCTTCGCCGGCGGAGTGCGGCTCCTCGTTCCGCCGCTCTTTCGCTGGCTCGCGGTTCCGCCCGATGTCGCCCCCCTCGGCGTCGCCTATCTGGGGACAATCTTCACCGGGGCGCCGGCGCTCTTCCTCACCGTCGCCGCCGAATCCATCTGGAGATCGGCGGGCGACACCGTGACTCCCTTCAAGGTCATCGGCGCCTCGCTCCTGGTCAATGCCTTCGTCAACCCGCTCCTCATCTTTGGAATCGGCCCATTCCCGGAGCTGGGCGTCGCGGGTGCGGCATGGGCGACCGTCTTCTCCTGGATTGGGGCGGTCGCAGTCTTCACGTTCCTCGCGGGGCGGGCGGGCTCACGCTTTCCGCTCGACCGGCGAGCGCTCTTGCAGCCCGATGTCCGCGTGATGCAGCGCACGATCGAGATCGGCCTTCCTCGCTTCCTCGTCGGCAGCTTGTTCTCGGCGGTTTACCTCGCCCTCTCGAGCCTGGTCTCGCGGTTCGGCACCGCCGCGCTCGCGGTGTTGGGCCTCGCCAACCGCATCGAGTCGGTGGTTTATCTCGCCTGTAGCGCCACCGGCGCCGCGACCGCCACCCTCGTCGGGCAAAACCTTGGCGCCGGCCAGCCGCAACGCGCCGGACGCGCGGCGAACACCGCCGCCTGGCTGGCGATGGGTCTCGCGTTCCTGCCGATGATCGGGATGCTTGCGGTGCCGAGCATTCTTCTTCGGCCGTTCACCGCCGATCCCGAGGTGCTGGCGCTCGCCGGCCCCTATCTGAGAATCATCGGGATCAGCCAGCTCTTCATGGCCCTCGAGATCATCTTCGCCTCCGCCTTCGCCGGGGCCGGCGACACGCTGCCGCCGATGCTCGTCGAGCTGCCGATCGCCATCTCGCGGGTGCCGCTCGCCTGGTGGGCCGCCTTCCGGGCGGGGCTCGGGGTCATCGGGGTGGCATGGGTGATCACGATCACCTGCATCATCCGCGGGCTATGGCTCGCCCTCTGGTTCCGGACCGGACGCTGGCAACACCGCCGCATTTGAGAACGCCTCGGTGGTGCCTGCTGCGCCGGCTGGATATTGCTTGGTCGCTCTAGGCCGCAATCGGGCGGCTAGGCCGCAATCGAGGACGTGCAGGCCCGGCATCTCCGCGCGGCGATGGGAATGATCTCCAAGCACTCGGGGCAGGGTCGGGTCGTGGGCGCGGATGCCGGCGCCGGTTTCTTGAGCGCGCCCATCACTTTCACGACCGCCAGGAAGATGACCATCGAGACGATGATAAAGTCGATGAGGGCGCCGAGGAAGTCTCCGACTTGCAGCTTGAGCGGTGTGGCGGAGAAGGTTCGCCATTCACCACCGGGCAGGATCGCACCGACGATCGGCATGACCAGATCGGAAACGATGGCGGTTACCACCTTGCCGAAGGCGCCACCGATGACCACCGCCACCGCCAGGTCGATCATGTTCCCCTTGAGCGCGAACTCCTTGAACTCCTTGATCAGCGACATGGCCTCCCTCCTCTCGCCCGACGATCACGCATCCGCCGCCATCTGAACCGCCCGTGGCAATCCCTGCAAGTGCTCCCAGGAATGCTCGGCCAGCCGCCGGCAGACCTTGGTATGCGTCCACTCTTCCTCGACATCGGCGGACGGAAATCGACCGGGAACATGAACCTCGTCACGTTCGGAAAGGGGCACCGCCAGAAGAAACTCGGACGCCTCGTCCACCAGCCGGCTGGCGCGGTCGACCGGCTCCTCGTCGGGACGGCTCTCCGGCTCGGCAAGATCGTCGTCCATCCTCGAGCTGAACCACCAGGCGCAATCGCCGACATGGACCAATGTCTCGGCGATCGATCGGCGGTCGGGAGCCGGTTTCCATTGCCGCTGATCCGGCGACAGTCCGGCGGTCATCACTCGCATCCGCCGCACCACCTGGCGCAGGAATCGAAGATGAGCCCGCACCTCGTCATCGGTCAACGGGTCTCGATCGAAATTGAAGATCGCGGCTGGATTGCCCGAGATCCACACCGCGGCGCCGTCCCGGCGCTCGCGCTCGGCGACCTTGATCTCTTCCCCGTATCCCGCTTTCACCAGGCGGGTGAGCTTGGAGGTGAGCGGGCTCAAGTCGGCAAGGTTCTCGTCGACGAGCCAGCGCAGGTAATCGACGACCTTGGCCGGCGCGACGCGTGCGAGCTGCGCCGCATCGCCGGCGCGGAAGCAGAGCCCGGGGAGGCGCGGCACGTGTCCAAGGGCGGCGCCTCCCGGTGCAATCTCGATCAAGAGATCGAGGGGCCGCTCCGGCGCCGGCGGGCGCGGTCGCGGTTTGCGGGCGGCGGGTTCGACTCCGGCCGGTAGAAACGGATCGCGCGGCGGCCGCCGAGGCGGCCGCGGGCCGAATGGACTCTCTTCACGCTTCGGCCGATACGGACCGAATGGGCTCGGTTTTTCACGCTCAGCCATCAAAAATGGCGGTGAGTCATGCATCCGGACCAGGAAAACGGAACACCCAGCGTGGAACATTTGCCGTCGGGATCGCACTGATCGGAGAATAACAGAAGAGTAACCGCTCCCCCGACGGAGTTTCCGGTTAGCCGCTCTGCTAGACTCGCCCGATGCCCAGTGCGGCGCTCTGGCTTCTCGTCGTCACCGGCCTCGCCGCCGGCATGCTGAACACTCTGGCGGGCGGCGGGTCCTTCCTCACCCTCCCCGCTCTCATCTTCCTCGGGCTCGACGCCCGCGTCGCCAACGGCACCAACCGCATCGCCGTCCTGGCGCAGAATCTGACCGCGACCGCGAGCTTTGCCCGCATGAACCGGGTGCCGGGCCGCCTCGCCATCGCGCTCTTGCCACCCACCGTGATCGGCGCCTTCGTCGGCGCGCGAGTGGCCGTCGATGTTCCGGAGCCGATGTTGCGATCGATCGTGGGCGGGGTGCTCATCCTGGCCTTGCCGGCCGTCTTCATGCCCGAAGGCGGCCGGCGGCGGGGGGCGGATGAGCATGTGACGTCAGCGAAGACGATCGAGGCAAGCCGGCGACACATCTCGCCATGGATGATCGCGGTCTTCGCAGCGATCGGTTTCTACGGCGGATTCATCCAGGCGGGCGTCGGTTTCCTGCTCCTCGGGGTCATCGTACCCTTGCTGGGTCTCGATCTCGTGCGAGCCAACGCCCTCAAGGTGGTCATCGGCCTCGCTCATACGGCGATCTCTCTGCCGATCTTCGCCGCGCGAGGACAGGTCGAGCCGGTGGCGGGACTGGCGCTGGCCGCCGGGAACATGGCTGGGGCCTGGCTGGGAGCCCGCCTGGCCGTGCTTCGCGGGGCCCGCTTCGTGCGATGGGTGCTGGTGGCGGGGCTCCTACTCTCGGCAGCTCAGCTTCTCGGTGTCTTAGATCTCCTGTGGAGGGGACGTCATGCTTAGCGCGATAGGCCGCCGGATCCTCACCGCTCTCGCCGTGGGGATACTGGTGATCGTCCTCATCCCGGTCCTCGTCATCCTCGATTCCTACCGGATCGTCCCCGATATGGGGCGCCTTGCCCGGGAAACGCCGGATCGGACGGCGATCATGGACGAACGTCTCGCCGACCCCCGCACTCCCCGCCCCCTTCGCCACCACCAGGTCGGGCTGGGGGCGATCAGCCCGCATCTCATCCATGCCGTCATCGTTCATGAAGACGCCACCTTCTACCAGCATCGAGGCTTCGACACCTTCGAGATGCGCCTGGCCTTGCGCCGGAGCCTGGAAGAGCGCCAGCTCGGGCGAGGCGCGAGCACCATCACCACCCAGCTTGCCCGCTGCCTCTATCTCGGCACCGAACGATCGGTGCTGCGCAAAATCCGCGAGATCCCGCTCACCGTGCGTCTCGAGCGAGCGCTGTCCAAGCAGCGGATACTCGAGCTTTACCTGAACGTCGTCGAATGGGGTCCCGGCGTCTTCGGAGCCGAGGCCGCTTCCCGCCACCATTTCGGCGTCTCGGCCCGGGATCTCACTCCCGCCGAGGCCGCCTTGCTGGCGGCCGCGTTGCCTTCGCCGCGCCGTTCGACCCCGGCCCGACCCTCCAACTATCTGCGCCGCCGCGCCGCCATCATTCTAACCCGGATGGAAGCGCGTGGTTGGCTCTCCTCCGGCGACGTCAGTTGGGCCCGAATCGACCTCGGCCTTCCGGCTAGCACGACCTCGCTGCCCCAGCCCGAAGCGGGGACTCCCCCCGACCTCGCGCCCGAGCTCGACCTCGAGCCCGAATCCCAGCCCGAGCTGGACGTCGAGACCGAGCCTGAGAACGGGACTGAGCCGGAGATTCCTCCGGCAGAGTTGGCGGCGCCACCTGATTCGTCCCCGGGTGCACCCGCGTCTCCGGATGCACCTCCGACTCACGACCCGCCGGCCACTCCCGACGGGCCCATCACTCCAGGCTCCGGAAGTTCCGGGACGGCCCGATAAGCTCGATCAGCAAACGAAAAGCCCCGGTTGAGTTTCCTCCTCCGGGGCTCTGGGTTGGCTCAGTTGTGCCCGCCGGCTGCCGCGACGGGCCCAGCGATGGTGGTTAGTTGCTGAATCGGCTCTTGATCTGACCCCAGGTGGCCGGCTCGACCGCCGTGGCTCCGCCCCGCAGATAGTTGTAGATCGAGGCGATGTCGCGGTTGAACTGGTTGCTGTTGGTCGTGCATGCGAGCTCGACGGTGGTGAAGACGGTGCGATATGGGGCGGTGGCATGAGTCGTCCCGCCCTGACCGGCGCCGGTCGCGGAATTCCAGTTGAGCAACCCAAGCTGCCTGGGAACGACGTCATCGGTATAGAACGTATTGGGAGTCATCCAGCAGGGCACGCCGCCGGCGCTCGAGAAGACCGTTCCCGAGAGCCCCGCCATCGCGCCGCCTGCAACACCGGTGTAGTTGACGGTGTCATCACCGAAGTTGACGTCGTCGGTGTAGCTCGAGATGCCCAGGTAGGTGAACGGGAAGCCGCCGCCGTTGCCGCGGGCATAGAGGTAATCCTGCCCCGAAAAGAGCAGGGTTCCGCCGGTGTCCATGTAGGCGGCAATCCGCCCCTCGTCCTGCAACGACACGTTGAGCTCGGCCTCCGGGTTGCCGTTACCGGGACCCCAGAAGTTCTCGTTGCTTAGGATGGCGACCGTCCCGTACTGGGCGGCGGTGAAGGGGACCGGGAAGTTGAACGGCGCATTGGCGCCATCGGTGATCGCCGTCGCCGACGCCGCTCCGGCGGCAACAAATGCCGCCGCGTAGTAGGAGGAGAGGTCGGTGAACGTGCCGCCGTTGTTCGAGCTGGCGATGAACACGTCCGCCGGGCTGTCGGGGGCGTCCGGTGGCGCCGTCCCAGTCTGGTGGTTACCCGGATCGGACAGGTTGAGGCGGCTCCTGCCCTCCGCCCCGGCAAGGGAGCTCACAAGTAGAAGCATGAGAAGCGCAGCGGTGATGACCCGTTTCATGATGTGGACTCCTTAACAAAAGTTAATCACACAACTCCTTGCGTGTTGCCGACAGTCATTGCGGCGGGCGTGAACGGTTCAGGACGACAACCAAGCAGTTTAACAGATCGAGCCGGTTTCTGCAAGCGGGAACAGGACTTGTGCGGCCGTCGACGGATGATTCCGCCCCGACAACCAAGGCATTGGCGAGAAGCGAAACCTCCCCCTAGCGACCCTGCCGGTGCCCATAGTCCAGGATGGGGTGAGGCTTCGCCGCCCGTTCCCTCACCGCGAGCGCCCGTGACGAATCCCCCTTCGGAGCTCGCTCCGCCCAGCTCAAGAGCGCCGCGACAACCACCGAATCGCGATCCGCAGGACCGAAGCGCAACGCCCGGTCGAGAAGCTCGATGGCCAATCGGGCCTCGTCCTTGCTCCCCTTCTCGAGCCACTCGACGAGGCGGGGCTCGGCCGCCCGTGTGGCGATCCAGAGCGAGTAGTAGCGGGCACGCGCCGAGTCGGGCGCGGCAAAGGTGCTGTCGGCGATAGCCCCATCACCGTAGAAGTCGAGGATCGCCTGCATCGCCTCCCTGCGTGGCACACGCGCCGTGGCTTCGAGCGCCAGGAGCTCCTGTTCCCGCGATCGCGCCCGGTGGAAGGTGTCGATGAACACATCCATGGCGAGGTCGGCGCATCGGCCGCGGCAGTGAATCAGTGCTTCGTCGAGCACGGGCGACCCAGCGGCATGATAGGCGCGCGCGAGAAGAGCGAGCGAGTCCGGAGAGCGGCGATCGACCGATGACGCCAGCATGCGAACACTGAGCCGGGCCCGAGCCTCGTCGGCGGCGCGTGCTCCGGCCATCATCACCCCCATGAGGGAATCATCGGCGACGAGAGACGCGGCGCCGATATAGAGCTGTTCCCGGAAGGCGGCGGGGAGTGTGGGGATCTGCGTTGCCCGGAGCTCGGCGTCGGCGAAGCGCCGCCGATCGCCGGCGCTCAGGCTGTCTCGGTTGCGATTGGCCCAGGCCATGAGCGGCGCCTTGCAGGGAGTGATGTATCCCGGCTTCTCGATCATCGCCGCCATTGTTTCCAACGGAGGGGGTCCCACTTCGAGGCGGTACGTCATGAGATGCTCGAGGGTGCCGGCGGAATCCGGATTCACTCCCGGGCTGCCTTCCAGGCACAGGTAATCGATCTCCTCCCAGGGAACGCTGAGAAAGAACTTCTTCGATTCGGGGACCCGAACGTCACGCGGAACGTTCCGTAACGGCGCGACATAGGCCCGCCATCGAGCGAGGATCTCGGCGAGCGTCTCGTGGGAGGCTGCGGTCTCGGCGGGAGAGACGGGAGCGGTGAAGAATACGAGCGCGGCGATCACTATCGCCGCCATGAACCCCATCGCCTACCTGCGGAACATCCTCTTGATCGCACTCCAGGTGGTCTGTTCCACCGCATCGGGGAGCGTGTTCGACAGCCCCGGCGTCGGGCTCGTGTCGAAGATCCACGATCCGGTTCCATCCGGCCGGCGCGCCATCGACACGTTGACGGTCTGCAAGCCGAAGGTGAGGGAATCGATGACCGCAAAGCCGTTGGCGGACGAGGCGAAGAGCCCCAACGCCTCGCCGGTCGCCGACAGCCTGAAGTTGGCGTGGAACGGTCCCTGCACCGGGGTTCCGTCGCACCAGATGATCTGGAACTGATTGGGATTCAGGATCACCGAGGGAAAGGTGTAGCGGTTGGGCACCGCGAAATCATCGGAGAGATTGAGCCCGCCGAGGTCGACCGGTTGAGTTCCCCAATTGGTGATCTCGACCCAGTCGTCGAACTCTCCGAATTCGTCCGCAAACGTAGTGGTGTTGGCCGCCATGAATTCGTTGAGGGCGACCTGCGGCGGCACGAAGCCGACCACGTAGGAATAGGTGACTCCTGGTGCGCCCACCGGGTCGTAGGTCTGGGCGAACTCGGTGTCACGCGCTCCAACGTAGTAATGGACGGTGGTGTTCCCCGGGTAGCCTGGGATCTGAGCGCCATAGATCTGATCACCCGCCGCACCGTCGCCGTGCTGTCCGTCGTCGAACATGACGGTGGAGATGGCCTCGTAGAAGAGGCGGGTGAAGTTGGGGTTGAGGCTGCCGTCGAGATCGCGTATGCGCGCGGTGACGGTGACCGGCTCATCGGGAGCCGGCGAGCTCGGGGTGTGATGGGTGTCGCTGATGAGCGGCGCGATATTCCCTTGATCGACATTGGCGGCATTGGGAGTCGGCGTCGCCATGTAGATCCAGCCACCGCTACCGTCGGGGAAGCGGCCGTAAGAGGCATCGGCGGCTTGCTCGCCGAATACGACCGTGTCGATGGCGTTGTTGCCGTTGGCGATGGTGTCGAAGAGCCCCAGCGCCTCGCCGTTCGTCTCCAGGCGGAAGTTCGTGTGCCGGGCTCCCTCGGTCACCTCGGCATCGGCCCAGAACAGGACCCTTTCGCCCGGACCGAGGATGATCGTCGGGATGGGCCAGCGATTGGTCACCAGGAGATCGTCGGTCAAGAACATGCCGGTCAAATCGACCGGCGCCGCCCCCGTGTTCAAGACCTCGATCCAATCCTCGTATTCCCCCATCTCATCGGTGATGGTGGAGACGTTGTTGGCCATGAACTCGTTGAGGACGATCTGTCCGGCGGCCGGGCGAGCGGCGATCCCCAGCAGAGCGATCACCGTGATCGGAAGATGACGGCGCAAGGATAGGATGCGAACTGAACCGGCTGTCCTCATGGCTTCATCTCAGATGGGATGGGGAGGGGAAAGAATAATGTGGGGGTACAAGGATTATAGCGACTTCTATAGCGGACTTCGAGCTGGTCTTTCGCCCGACAAGTAGGCGATGAGGCCGCAAATCAAGAGCAATGCTCCGAAGGCGCAGACGATGGTCGGGCCGGTCGGCAGGTCGAGATTCTCGAACTTGACCGAAATGAAGAGACCGGCAAGCCCCGCCAGGAGGGCCACCGTCCAGCCGATGGCCAGGCGGCTACGGATCTGTGCGGAAAGGAGGGCTCCACAAACCGCAGGCACGATGAGATAGGAGAAAACGAGATAGACGCCTGCAATCCGGACAAAGCTGGTCACCACGAGCCCGAACATCCCGTAGAAGGCGAAGTCCCACAGCCGCAACCGCACCCCCCTGCCGATCGCCTTGTGCTCATCGAAGGTGATCATCAGAAACTGCCTCCGCATCAGGTAATGCACCAGCCCGATGCCGGCGTAGAGCGCCGCCGTCCGCAAAACGTCCGCCCGAGTGACGAGGAGAATGTTCCCGACGAGGAGACTCTTGAGCGCCTCATCGCCCTCCGGGCTGTGACTCAGGACGAGGGTGCCGCCGGCGGCGGCAACGACATAGATGATGCCGATGATCGACTCGTGAGGGACGCGGGGATGCCGGAACCGGGTCAACGAGAATAGTGCCGCCCCCACCATGGTGAAGAGGAGCGAGAGCAAGTCGGGCAGGGCGGACTCCCCGGGATGAGAGCCGAGGACAATGGCCACGCAGAAGCCGAGCGCGGCCACCTGGGCGAGAGCCAGGTCGACGAAGATGATTCCACGTTCGACGACGTGCAGGCCGAAGTAGACGAGCAGGCCCGGAAGCACCACGAGCCCGATCAACGGCCAGAGCCAGAGGGTGAAGATCTCCACTTTTCCTCCCTGGGCCTTTCGCCCGGCGCGATTCCGATTCAGGAACCGGCGAGTGCCGCCGCGATGGCGTTCACATTCGCGTCCATCATGGCGAAGTAGTCGTTATCGGTGCTCTTTGCACATCCTGGGAACTGGCAGACATCGACGATCTTCGCCCCGGTGTGCTGGGCGACCACCTCCGCCGTCTTTCGTGATTGGAAGGGCTCGACCAGGATTACCTTGATGTGCTCGGCATTGATCTTGGCGATCACCTGCGCCAGATGAGGCGGCGAGGGTGGGATGCCCGGCTTGGGCTCGAGGAAGGTGTCGGCGCGGAAGCCGAACCGCTCGACGAAATAACGCCAGGTTTGGTGATAGGTCACAATGGCCGTCCCGCGGAACGGCGCGAGCTTGCTGTTCCACGCGTTCATCTTCGTTTTCAGTTGCTGCTCAAATCGAGCGAGGTTCGCCTTGTACGACGCCGATCCCGTCGCATCCAGACTGGAGAACACATCGACGAGATGGCGGGCCACGATTCCGGCGTTCAAGGGGTCCATCATGAAGTGGGGGTTCCCCGCCGCATGAATGTCGCCGCGTGAACGATCGAGGCTCGACGGGACGTCGAGGAGCTGGATCCCCTCCGACGCCATGACCCGGCCGCGGGCCCCGGGGAGGATGCGTGGGTTCCGCGCCTGGTCGATCAAGGGCGGCAGCCATCCGATCTCAAGGTCTGCCCCTCCCTCGATAAGCACGTCGGCGCGATTCAGAGTCACGATGTGGCTCGGTTTGGCGTCGACAAAGTGAGGATCCTCGGTGGGCTTGGCCAAGGTCTCGACCGATACGCGATCTCCGCCGATCTGAACGGCCAAAGCGCCGTACTCCGGTGTCGTGGCGACGACGCGGAGCGCCGCATCAGCGCCGCCGGCGCCGAGCACCGTCATCGCCATCGTCAACAAGAACGTGTTCCGCAGCATGAATCGATCTCCTTCCGCGAGCCTCGGCTCGGATGTCTTAGAACTTGTGGGCCGCATGGGCGCCGAGCAGGAACTCGAGTTGCAGCCAGAACGAGTCGGCATCCTTCGAGAACTCGCGCGCATCATGGTTGTATTGGAGGCGCAGCTTGGAAAACTCGCTCGGGAACCAGGTCAGATTGGTCGAGGCCCGCTTGCGGGCTTCCAGGGTGGGGTCTTCGGCGATCTCACCCTGATCTCCGCCCACCTCGTCATAACGAACTCCGAACACCCATCTCCGCCGGAATCCCCAGACCCCCTGGGCGTAGGCGCCCCAGTCGCGAAAAGTGGCGGCGGCGAGGGTGTCGGTGGCCGAAGCGGCATAGCGCCGTCTCATTCCCTCCGCCTGAATCTTGACGAAGGGAAACCCTTGGTCGGCGTGAAGGGGCTTCCATTTCCAGAAGGCGTCGAAGCCGTAGATGCGCGTCCGGCCGCCCTCCCCAGTGCCGTTGGGCCCGAGAGCGGCGCTGCCCCCGAAGAGGAGCGTCTGCTCGTCGGTCAGGTCGAGGGAGGCCGCGACTTTCGGCGTGAACAGGAGATCGTCGACCGCATCGATTTCTTGTTCCTCGATCGGACGTCCGAAGATGGTCTCGCCGGGCACGCTGCCGAAGCTCGACTGTGTTTCTCCGCGCGCGTTTTGCACGCCGCGAAAAAGCTCCGAGTAAAAGACGGTGGGAATGAGCCAAGATGCGCGCGCCCCGGGACCCCGGAGACCGTCACCACCGAACACCCTGGCGTTGACCAGGGGCTGGTCGACGAAATCCCAGCTATGAGGATGCTGAGAATTGAGCCTCCCGAATTCGGTGAAGAAGGTGCCGGCCTTGACCTGGAGGTTATGAGGCAACGAGGTGGTGGTGGCATAGGCCTCCTCCAGCTCGACGTTGGTTTCTCCTTCAGGGTCGAGCTGCAGCACGATGTTCGCTTGCCCCTTGAAATAGGGATCGACCGCCCCGTCGAGCACGGTCTCGACGTTCTGCACCGTGAATCCGCGCTCGGCCGGATCGTGACCACCCGGTTGCAAGGTGGCGACGTCATGCTCAGTCGAGGTGCCTCCGGCGACGAGCGCATCCAG
>JBIOUT010000035.1:0-14570 GCA_044867365.1 Candidatus Eiseniibacteriota bacterium
GAGGCCGCGCACTCCATCGACATTGAGCTCGCTGAAGCGACCGATGCCCGGCGGGATCGGGATGACGAGCGTGCTCGTCCAATCGATGGTCTGAGCCAGTCGCTGGGCATCGGCGGTTGAAAGCCCCACGACCCGGAGCATGAGCTCCCCCAGCTCACGGGGGTCGGCTCCCGAGGCGAGAGTGACCGTGGGACTCTTGGCCTGCAAGATCGAGAGTCGGGCATCGGCGCCGCTCAAGGCAAACTCCTGATGAACGAGCATCGGAACGTCGACCTCGACGGTCGAGATTCCGATGGCAGGCAGGGAAATGTCCTTCACTCCTGCAGCCTCCAGGATGGATTGCGCCTTGGCGGCATCCACCTCGATGCGCATCGCCGGTCCGGGCTCGACCGTGATCTCGGCGATCCTCGCCCCCGCGGGCACCTCGGACGGAACCCGCAGCCGATGTCCGGCGAGAGCGGCGGCCGCCTCGGCGCTCGCCACCCTTTGCTTGGGACCGGGCTGACGGACGACCGTCGGCTGTCCGAGCGCTCCGGACTTGATGAGGTTGTGGAGCGATTCGAGCTGAGGCATCCGCTCATTGGAGATAGGGACCACCGCGAATTCGCGGACCCGAAAGATGCTGAGGAATCGGGCGGCGACCTGCCGGGCCGGGGCGAAGCTCGCGAGCACCACGACCAGGACGAGCATCGCCGCGGCGAACGCCGTTCGGCGTGGGCCGAAGATGGGCTGGAGGGCGGCAGGGAATCGCGTGCGCCGGGGCGACTGCAGCTGAGACAGCGGCGGTGACAGCGGCGCCGCGCGAAGCGAAGTCGCTTTCATCCGGAAGCGAGCCAACGCCTCCTCGGCCGGCGGAACCTCGCCGCGCCGGAGCTCGAGAATCTCGAAAGCGCGGGCTGCATCGAGACGCTGCCGCTCGAGCTCATCGAGCTCTTTTCGGCAGGCATCGCAGCTCTCGAGATGCCGGGCGACGAGCGCATGCTCCTCGGGGGCGAGATTCTCATCACGATAGGCGGTGAGCCGGCCGGTATCACACCCGATCGCGGACTCGCGCATCATTCTTCTCTCCTCGAGCCAGCGGGCCGAGAGCGGCGCAGAATGCCGCCTCCGCCCGCGCCAAGAGCGTACCCACCGAGCTCGGCGCCACGCCGATGGCCTCCGCCACTTCTCGATAGCTCAGACCCGCATAGCGGAGAAGCAAGATCTCGGACTGGCGCGGAGGCAAGCCGTCCAAAATTTGCCGCACCGCTTCCTGCTCCTCGCGGCGGATGGCCGCCTCTGCGGGATCCTCGGCCGAATCTCCGATGGCGACACCGGGCCATCGAACTCGGCTTGGTCGACCGGCCAGGCGTCCTTCGTCACCCGGAGTCCTTTCCCGCCATCGTCGTTCGATAACTAGAACACCACGGGGCTTCGCCCTATGACGCCTCACTTTTCCACCGGCGGAGGCCGTGGCACAATCCCCGTTCTTGCAACTCGGGAGGAGTACTCATGCCACCACGATGGCCCATCGCTCGAATCATCTTCTTATCCGCCATCCTCGCACTGGCGCTCGGGTTGGGGGTATCCATGGTCGCCCACCTGGGCCCGGCGATCCCCGTCGAAACCGGAGCCCCGGCTAACGGCAACGGTTGGGCGGGGGCGGCGGCGGCGGTGCTCGGTTTCCTGGGCATGCTCACCGCGTCCTGGCTGGCGGTGCGCTCGAGCGGCGGGCATCAGGGGGACACATCGGGAAAGGTGCGCCGCCGCGATCCGGCGGTGGCGCTTCTCGCCGTGCTCCAGCGCGAGGGCAGGCTCGTCGATTTCCTGCGCGAGGACATCACCGCCTATTCGGATGCGCAGGTCGGCGCGGCGGCACGGGCGATCCATACGAGCTGCCGCAAGGTGCTCGATGAGCATCTCGCGCTCGAGCCGGTGCGCACCGAGGCCGAAGGTGCACGGATCGTCATCCCCAACGGCGTCGATCCCTCGACCATCCGGCTCACCGGAAAGGTGGGAGGCAAGCCGCCTTTCCGCGGCGTCCTCCGCCACCGCGGCTGGCGCACCCAGGAGCTCGAGCTTCCCGCCGACGCCGCCGGGCAGGATCCCTCGATCATCGCTCCGGCAGAGGTCGAGATCACGTGAGCGCCGCTCATCGACATCTCCTCATCTTCCGCTCCCCATTCGCCGCCTGAGCTCGAGTAGCAGCGAGGACATGCAATGACACCCGCCGAAAAGAAGAGGGGGTCGCGCTATCTGGTGGGTATCGATCTCGGGACCACGAACTCCGCCGTGGCCTACATCGACACCCGAGAGAGGACCGGCGACGCTTCCATCATTCACACCTTTCAGGTGCCGCAGCTCGTGGGCGAGGGCGACGTTCAGCCCCGCCCGACGCTCCCCTCTTTCCTCTATTTACCAGGAGCGCACGAGCTCCCGGCCGGCGCCACCCGCCTGCCCTGGGACGTCGAGCGCGATCACGCGGTCGGCGAGTTCGCGCGCCGGCAAGGGGCGCGGGTGCCGGGGCGGCTCGTGGCATCGGCCAAATCCTGGCTCTGTCATGGCGGAGTGGATCGCAATGCGCGGATCCTACCCTGGGGCGACGCCGCGGAAGAGATCACCCGGGTCTCACCGGTCGAGGCGTCGGCGCGTTATCTCGCCCACATGCGCGAGGCCTGGAACCACGCCATCGCCGGTGGTGAGAAGGACCTCCTGCTCGAGCATCAAGAGGTGGCGATCACCGTTCCTGCATCCTTCGACGAGATCTCGCGCCAGCTGACACTCGAAGCGGCGCGCCTGGCCGGTCTCGAGCAGGTGACAATGATCGAGGAGCCGCAGGCGGCCTTCTATGCCTGGATCGCGGCACATGAGTCCTCCTGGTCGGAGATTCTGCGCGCCGGACAGGTGATTTTGGTTTGCGATATCGGAGGCGGAACCACCGACTTCACCTTGATCGTGGTCGAGGAAGGACGAAACGGGCTCCGCTTCGAGCGAGTCGCGGTGGGTGAGCACTTGCTGCTCGGCGGCGACAACATGGATATCGAGCTCGCCCGGAGAGTGGAGTCACGGATCACCGGTGAGGGGCAGAGACTCCCGCCTCAATCCTGGGCGGGGCTTGTGCACGCGGCGCGCTTGGCTAAGGAAGACCTTCTCGATGACCGGGCCGATCCGCCGGCGAGCGTCCCGATCACCCTCCTCGGGCAATCCTCGAGTGTCGTCGGCAGCATGTTGCGCGATGAGCTCAACCGGTCGGAGGTCGAAGAGTCGCTGCTCGCTCGCTTCTTTCCGCTCGTCGAGCCCCTTGCGGATCCCGAGCGGAAAGCGGGCCTCCAGGAATTCGGGCTCCCTTATGCGTCCGATCCCGCGGTCACCCGACACCTGGCAGCCTTTCTCCGCCGTCACCGGGTGTCGGCGGGAGAGCAAAGGACGGGCGATCCATTGGCGCGCCCGGACGCCATCTTGTTCAACGGCGCGGCGCTGATTCCTGCGTCACTCCGCAATCGGCTGCGGGACGCAGTCGCCGATTGGTTCCGGGGCGCGGATCCAAGCTACGAGCCGAGCGTGCTCATCAACCCCAGCTTGCAGCAAGCGGTCGCCCGCGGCGCCGCCTATTACGGCCAGGTGCGGCGAGGGAAGGGAGTGCGCATCCACGGCGGCAGCGCCCGCGGATACTATGTGGCCGTCGACAGGGCGGATGGGAAAGCGGCAGTCGATCAGATTCCCGTCGTCTGCATGGTGCCTCGCGGCACCGAGGAAGGAACGACGGTCGAGCTCGAACGGTCGTTCGAGGCCCATGTCAATCGACCGGTGTCGTTCAGCCTCTACTCCTCGAGCGTCCGCACCGACACGACCGGGGACATCATCCACGCCGAACGCTCGAGCCTGGTGCCGTTGCCTCCGATCCGTACACTCCTCCGCTTCGGGCGAAAGAGCGGCGAGCGGCGGTTGCCGGTGAGAATCGGAGCCAGGCTGACCGAGGTCGGAACCCTCGATCTCTTCTGTTTCTCGCGCGAGACCGATCATCGCTGGCGGCTCGAGTTCCAGGTGCGCGATGCGGTGACCCCGGCCGACATCATCGAGGGCTGCGCTCCAGGCGCCGAACGCGTGGCGGTCGATCGCGGAGTCACCCTCGAAGAGTCGGTGGTCGAGGATCTCGAGCAGACCGTGCGCAGCTGCTTCGAGCCCGCCGCGAAGAGCGGAGTCGCCGCAGCGGCACCAGCAGAGGTCACGCCCGCCAATATCTTGCGCGTCCTCCGCGCTCGACTCGATCTCGAGAAGGAAGAATGGCCGCTCCCCGTGTTGCGCAAGCTCGTGGAGATCCTGCTCACCGTCCGCGAGGCTCGCCGACGGAGCGCCGCGCACGAGGCGCGCTGGCTCAACCTCGCCGGATTCTGCCTCCGTCCCGGCTTCGGCTATGCGATGGACGACTGGCGATTGAGAGAGCTATGGAAGATCTGGCATGCGGGAGTGCTGCATCCCGGTGACGAGCAGTGCCGGACCGAGTGGTGGATCCTCTGGCGGCGAATCGCCGGGGGGCTCAGCCAGGGGCAAGAGGAGCAGATTCAAGGACAGCTGGCTCCCGCTCTCGTCGCTGGACCGGTCCGCCGCTCGAGGGAGGGCCGCCGGCTCGGCAAGCAGGAAGAAGTCGAGATGTGGCGCTGTGCGGCGAGCCTCGAGGAGCTCGAGCGCGCCCGCAAGGTGGCCTTCGGTGAAGCGCTGGTCGAGCGAATCCGCCGCTCGCCGACGGCCGCCGATCTCTGGGCGCTCGGGCGCCTCGGGGCCCGCGTCCCCTTCCACGGGCCGGCCAATCAGGTGGTGAACCGCCGGGCGGTGGAAGGTTGGATCCGCCGTCTCCTCGCCGCCGAGTGGAAGCTGCCCGAGGCGACCGCCCAGGCGCTTGCCCATCTCGCCCGTCGCACCGGGGATCGGGAGCGGGACATCGACGAGGGGCTCCGCATCGAGGTGGCCGAGCGGCTCGAGCGGGCGGGATCCTTTGCCCGGGCGCGGGAGCTCGTGCTCGAGGGCGGGGAGCTCGAGCGGGAGGAGGCAAGCCAGACCTTCGGTGATAGTCTCCCGGTCGGCCTGCTCCTGGTGGGCGAGGCCTAGCCGCCACCCCCGGCGAAGGAGGGGCGGCTTCGGCCAATTGCGGCTACAATGTCGGCGGGGGTCCCCCCGTAGGAATAGGAGGATGCTATGGGCCGAACTCTACGACCCGCGCTTGTCGCCGGGACCCTCATTGCGACTTCCACGCTTCTCGCCGCTCCCACCTTGGCATCGCAAACGATGCTCGTCCTGCATTCCATATCTCATGACAGTCGGGTCCACTGCCTTACACCGCAAAACCAGGGCTACTTTAACGCCGCGACCCAGACCGTCACCTCGGCCCCCGCCAACACGGATATCGATGTATTCGTCTATCTTGCGGGTTACTACCAGGCGGAAGCCGTCGCCTTCAAGATGGTATGGCCTGCCGATTGGCACTACTACGGGTGGACTGGCGACTGCCTCGGACATCCGTTGACCATCACCGACGTCGTCGGCAACTCGATCAACGTCGCGATGGCGTTCGACGTCTTGACCGGTGGCGCGCTGGCTCCCATCGGCTTCGCCTCCTTCACCAGCGGGATGAGCGGCGAAACAGCGATCGAAGGCACTCGATACTGTCAGAGTGGCGGCATCTGCTACGTGGACAACCAGACCGAAGTGGCGATCGATCAAGGAATGACCGGGCGCGTCGCCGTCGGCGGCGCGGGATTCAATCCGGCATCCTCGAATGGCTTCGGCATCGCCACCTGGGGAAGCCTCAAGTCGCGGTACCGTTAGGTCGCCGGCTCCATAAGTCGCCGGGCTCCATCCGTCCTCCTATCCTATTGACCTCGAGCGGCCGGCTATGGTCCCCTCTTTGCGGGCCGTGCCCCCATTCGCCGGCTGCAACCCTCCCCTCGCTTCAGAGATCACTCATTGCCCCTCGCCCGCCTGACGACCGCGTTCCTGACAATCGCTCTTCTGGCGGCCGCTGTGCCGCTGGCCGCCGCTCCGCTCATCCCTGAAGCCAACCCGGACAGCGCCCTCTCCTGGGCGCTCGCTCAGATCGAAGGGGCTCCCCTCGGGCTGGCCGATGCGGTGAGCTCGGCGATCCAGCATTCCACCGAGGCGCGCGAGGCGGAGGCGGCGCTCCGCTCGGCGCGCGCAGCGCGGCGGCGCGAAGCCGGGGCGTTCGATCCCGAGCTCTTCGTCGAAACCGAGCGCCGAGGTGAGGACTCCCCCACCGCCTCGCCGTTCGCCGGCGCCGATGTGCTCAAGACCGAGGAGACCGAGACCTCGGGCGGCGCGCGCATCAAGCTGCCTCTCGGCACCGAGCTCGAAGCATCGATCGAGACCACTCGGCGCGAGACCAACTCCGTATTCGCCACCCTCAACCCGCAGATCGACACCTCGGGGAAGATCGAGGTCCGGCAGCCGGTGCTCAAGGGCTTCGGACCGGCGACGCGGAGCCCGCTCACCTCGGCTGAGCGCGACCTCGAGGCGGCCGAGGCCCGTTACCAAGAAGCGTTGCTCGCGGTCCATGCCCGCACCGAACAGACCTACTGGGATCTCTACGCCGCTGAACGGGATCTCGCGGTGCAGCGGTTGATCCGTGACCGGGCGCGGTCGGTTCTCGAGCAGGCAACGCTGCGCGCCGAAGCGGGTGTCGTCGGGCCGATCCAGGTGGCCAATGCTCGCGTCTTCCTCGCCGAGCAAGAGCAAGCGTTGCTCGACCGACAGGAACGTCTGGATCAAGTGTCCGATCAGGTCGCCACCCTCATTGGCCGGCGTCCGGGAGAGGGACGGGTGAGGTTCCGTCCGAGCGACGAGCCGCCTCGCGACTTTCCGATCGAATCCCAGGATTCGCTGGTGACCCAGGCGTTCGAGCACAATCGCCAGCTCCGGGCGGCCGAGCGCAACCTGGCCTCCTTGCGTGCCCAAGCCCGTGGAGCGCGCTGGGATGCTCTTCCGCAGCTCGATGTCTTCGGATCGCTGGGTGGGAACGGACTCTCGGGAACTGGACGGGAGGTCATCTTCGGCGGCGACACCTTGCGCACCAATATCAACGGCGGATTCGACCAGACCTGGGCGCAAGTTCGTGACCGCGACTTCCCCACCTGGAGCGCGGGGATGACCCTGACTTTCCCTATCGGCTTACGAGCCGGCCGCGGCGAGCGCGATCGCCTTCGCGCCGAAGTGGAGCGGGCGTCGCAGCAGGTGGAGGCGGTGCGCCGTTCGCTCGAGGAGCGGGTGCGAGCCAGTCACCGGGAGCTCGTCCATGCCGCACAGCGTTTGCCGCTCGCGCTCGATGGAGTCGACGCCTCGTTCGAGCAGGTGCGCATCGGGGTCCTCGAGTACAATGCCGGCCGCGTTTCCGCCTTCGAGCTGGTGCGGCTCGGGGCCGATGTCGCCACCGCCCAGCAACGCTACTCGCAGGCGCTCGTGCGCACCGCCAAAGCCGCGGCGGAGCTGAAGCGGCTGACCTCGGGCGAATACACCCCCCCAATTTCCGATTCCGGAGAAACGCCTCGATGATGTTTCCCGACCGGCCGGCGCTTCGCTTCGACCGCCAGCACCACTGCCTGGTTTGGCTCTGCATCGGGCTCGGCGTCATCCTCGCCTCGGGGTGCAAGAAGGGAGGGCAAGCCGGATTCGCACCGCCGCCGATGCCGGTCGAGGTCGCCACCGCCAGCCAGCAGCCGGTCGCCGACCGTTTCCTGGCGGTGGGGACGGTCGAGGCCGGCGAGTCGATCGTGGTCGTTTCCGAGATCGATGCCTCGGTTGCGCGCCTGCCATTCAAGGAAGGCACCACCGTGCGCAAGGGCGATCTCATCGCCAAGCTCGACGACGATCAGCTGCGGGCGGAAGTGGCGCGCGCCGAAGCGCTGCGCGATCAGCGAAAGACGAGCTTCGACCGCATCAAGTCGCTCGTGGATCAAACCGCCGCCGCTCCCCAGGACCTCGATGACGCCGCCGCCGCCCTCAAGATGGCGGAGGCGGATCTCGCCCTCGCCCGGGCGCGTTTGGCCAAGACCCGGGTGGTGGCGCCGTTCGACGGTTTGCTCGGCGCTCGGCGGGTGAGCCCGGGTGCTTTTCTCCGTCCAGGTGATCCGATCACCGAGCTCGCCCAGCTCAACGAGATCAAGGTGACCTTCTCGGCTCCGGAGCGCTATCTTGGAGAGTTCAAGCGAGGCACCGAAGTGACCCTGACCACACCTGCGTTCCCGGGGGTGGAGCTGACCGGGAAAATCGACGTCGTCGATCCGGTCCTCGATCCCACCCTGCGCACCGCCCGGACCATCGCCCGGGTGAAGAATCCCGGCGGACGATTCCGTCCTGGAATGTCGGCCAACGTGTCGGCGGTGCTGAGCGAGCGCCCCCATGCGATCACCATTCCCAACGAGGCGGTTTTCGCCGAGGGGAACCAGTCGCTCGTGTTCGTCGTCAGCAGCAAAGACTCGACCGTTACCAAGCAGAGGCTCAAGCTCGGGACCCGCCTCCCGGATGTGGTCGAAGTGGTCGAGGGGTTGGCTCCGGGGACGCTCGTCGTCCGTGCCGGGCATCAGAAGCTCTTCGAGGGCGCCAAGGTGATCCCGGTGACGAGCCAGCCGCAAGCCGCTCAGTCCGAGCAAAAAGCGCCGCCCGAGACGCAAGCAGATCCCGCCGAGAGCACCTCCCCTTCGGCAGCGAAGAATCGATGAAGCTGAGCGAGGTCTCGATTCAGCGGCCGGTGCTGGCGACGGTGATGAGCCTCGCCATCGTCCTCTTTGGCGCGATTTCGCTCATGCGCTTGCCGGTCCGCGAGTATCCCGACATCGATCCGCCGATCGTCTCGATCACCACCTTCTATCGCGGCGCCAGCCCGAGCGTGATCGAGACCGAGATCACCGACATCCTCGAGGAGCAGCTCGCCACCCTCGAGGGAGTGAAGACGCTCACCTCATCGAGCCGCGAGCAGGGATCGGTCATCACGGTCGAGTTCGAGCTCGCTCGCGATGTGGACGAAGCGGCCAACGATGTCCGTGATCGCATCTCGCGCATCCGCGGTCAGCTGCCGCGCGAAGCCGACGACCCGGTCATCGCCAAGGTCGATACCAATGCCCAGCCGATTTTCTGGCTGGCGCTCTCGAGCGCCCGGCATTCGGGGCTCGAGGTGACCGAGATCGCCGACCTCGTGCTCAAGGAGCGCTTGCAGCGACTGCCCGGGGTGGGAGCGGTGTTCATCGGCGCCGAGCGCCGTTATGCGATGCGGGTGTGGCTCGATCCCAGGCGGATGGCCGCCCGCGGCCTCACCACCCAGGACATCGAGAACGCCATCCGCAGCGAGAACGCCGAGATTCCGGCCGGGCGCGTCGAAGGGCAGGGACGTGAGTTCGCGGTGCGCACCCGAGGCGAGCTCACGACCCCGGAGCAGTTCGCGGCGATCGTCGTCGCCCAGAACGGCGACGATGTGGTCCGGCTCGGCGATGTCGCCGAAGTCGAGGTCGGGGCCGAGGACGAGCGCACCGTCGCCCGCTACAACGGCGAGCCGTGCGTGGGATTGGGGATCGTCAAGCAGTCGAAGGCGAGCACCCTGGATGTCGCCGCGCAGGTACGGAAGGCGTTGCCCGAGCTCTCGACTCTCCTTCCCGAAGGCATGCATCTCGAGGTCGCTTACGATTCGTCGACCTTCATCCAGGATTCGATCAACGAAGTCCGCCAGACCATCCTCATCGCCATGGTGCTGGTGGTGCTCGTGATCTACGTCTTCCTCAAGAGCCTTCGCGCGACGATCATTCCCGCCCTCGCCATCCCGACCTCGATCATCGGCGCCTTCGCCGTCGCCTACTTCCTGGGATTCACCATCAACATCCTGACCCTGCTCGCCCTGGTGCTGGCGATCGGATTGGTCGTCGACGACGCCATCGTCGTCCTCGAGAACGTCTACCGGCACATGGAGATGGGGAAGTCGCGGCGGCGGGCGGCGTTCGACGGCGCCAAGGAGATCGGCTTCGCGGTCTTGGCGACGACGATCGCGCTCGTGGCGGTGTTCGTGCCGGTGGCGTTCCTGCGCGGAGCCGTGGGCCGGCTGTTCAACGAGTTCGGCATCTCGGTAGCGGCCGCGGTCCTCATCTCGGGGTTCGTCGCCCTCACCCTCACCCCGATGCTCTGCTCGCTCATGCTGAGACCGCTCCATGGGACCGGCACCGGCCGGTTGTCGCGCGCCTTCGACGCCTTCTTCTCCGGCCTGGACCGGACCTACGACCGGGTGCTCCGGGGGGCGCTCCACCGGCGAGCCTGGACCGTGGCCGGGGCGTTGATCGTGGTCGGGCTCAGCTCGGTTCTTTTCCGCCTTTTGCCGCGCGAGCTCGTGCCGATCGAGGACCGAGGATTCGCTTTCGGCATCGTGCTCGCCCCCGAAGGGTCGACTCTCGAATACACCGACCGCTACATGCGGCAGGCCGAGGCCAGGCTGATGGCGGTGCCGGAGCGCATGGCCCTTTTCACCGCGATCGGCCTCGGATTCAACGGTCCGGGGCGGGTGACCGACGGTTTCGTATTCTTGAACCTCAAGCCGCGGAGCGAACGCAACCGATCTCAGCAGGAGATCGTCGCCGAGCTCTTCCCCCAGCTCTTGGCCATCCCGGGGGTTCTCGCCTTCCTGATCAATCCCCCGAGCTTGGCCGGATCGATCAACTCATCCGAGATCGAGTATGTGCTGCAGGCCGATAGCTACGAGGAGCTGCAGCAGGCGGTCGGCATATTCATGGGCAAGGCTTCACAGCTTGGGTACCTGGTCAATCTCGACTCCGATCTCCGGCTCAACAAGCCCCAGCTTGATATCACCATCGACCGCGAGCGGGCCGCCGGTCTTGGCGTCTCGGTCGTCGACATCGGCACCACCCTCGAGACCCTTCTCGGAGGGCGAGCGGTCTCGGATTTCAAGCAGGGAACGAAGCAATATGACGTCATCGCTCAGCTCCGGCCGGAGGTTCGCTCGACTCCGCAGGCGATCGAGGACATCTACCTCCGCGGCAAGGGCGGGCTCGTTCAGCTCGCCAATGTGGTGCAGGTGCGCGAGACGGTGGCGGCGAAGGAGCTCAATCACTTCAACCGCATCCGCTCCTCCACCATCACCGCCAACCTGGCCCCGGGGAAGAGTCTCGGCGGCGCGCTCGACGACCTCGACCGCATCGTCCGCAATGACTTGCCGGCGGGGATCCGCCGCGACCTCGGGGGTCAGTCGCGCGAGTTCCGCGAGTCTTCGGGCAGCCTCTATCTCCTCTTCGTCTTCGCGGTGATCTTCATCTATCTGGTGCTGGCGGCTCAGTTCGAGAGCTTCGTGCATCCGTTCACGATTCTGCTCTCGGTGCCGCTGGCGGTCGTGGGCGCGCTGATCTCGCTCTTCGTCATTCGCCAGAGCCTCAACATCTATTCGCAGATCGGCCTGATCATGCTCATCGGGCTCGTGACCAAGAACTCGATCCTGATCGTCGAATTCGCCAATCAGCTGCGCTCGCGAGGCAAGGACGTGATGGAGGCGGTCGCCGACGCGGCGCGCATCCGGCTGCGGCCGATCCTCATGACCTCGTTCTGCACCATCTTCGGCGTGCTGCCGATCGCCATCGGGATCGGGGCCGGTGGCGAGTCACGCCGTCCGCTCGGTGTCGCCGTAGTGGGCGGGCTCCTTTTCTCCACCTTCCTCACTTTGGTGCTGGTGCCGGTCGCCTACACGCTACTCGCCCGCTTCACCAAGCCTCAACAGCTGGTTGTCGAAGGGGAAGAGCTCGCTCCGGTAGCGCCCGCTGCGGAGCCGGCCGAGCTCCCGGGCGAGCTCGTGACTACACGCAACTCGCGCTGATCGAGACGGTAGTCGTGCGAGTGCCTCGCGGACGATGGTTAGCTTTATAATCATCCCATGCGATGCGTAGCGACATCCCCGGCCCTGGTCACCGCCTTCGTCCTGATCCCCGCTCTCCCGGTGACGAGCGCCGCGACGCTCGGCCGCGACCGGGACCCGGTGGTGCTCACCGGCGCCGCTCTCCCGGATCTGATCGGCCTCTCACCATCCCGCATCGTCGCCTTCCGCTACGAAGGCGGTTGGGTGCAGATCCCGGTCCAGGTGGATGAGCGGGCGGTCGTCGATTTCGGCACGATCTACGGCACCACCCCCTCCGGATTCACCATCCTCACCTACACCGACTCCGGAACCTTTACCGGTCCCGACCCGAATCCCATCTTCGACGCCGACGACGAGCTCGTGCTCATGGGTCGCGATGCCGGCGAGCGCTCGACGGGCGCGGTCGAGCCGCCGGCAACTCTTCCGGGAAGCGGCGTCGAGCTCACGATCACCGATCCACTCTCGGCGGATGTCGGCTATGCCTATCTTTTCGAGAGCGACGGCACCCTCGACCCCGGCGCCGGGGTGAGCCTCGTCACATACAACTTCGTTCTCCAATCCGGGGACTATCTTTCGACCTACAACACTCAGAATGGACCCAATCCCGAAAACTCGTGGGTCACGACGACCGCCTATTCGGTCCATTTCGCCGATCGTTGGATACGCGACGAGACCGCGGTGACCCGCGGCGGCGCGAGCGGGGTCGATATCCTCGACCGCCACAAGGCCCTCTTCGCCCCCGGCAACTGCACCCGGAGCGAGAATACGTTCTCGAACGGCGAGGGGGCGTTCATCGTCAACCACCAGGGTCCGTTGCGCGCCCTTCGCGGCTATGTCGGCGCCAACAGCGGGCCGACGACCTATCGAATCCACACTTTTTATGAGGCACGAGAGGATCTCTTCACCGCCCTCCGCGTGCACCCGATCCCGGGAATCATGGACTACTTCGATTACTCGCCGGCGGCGAGCGGGATGACCTACCGGAACGATCTCAACCTCGGCGGAGTTCTCGTCGACGGCGTTCCCGATGCGGTCGTCCTCGGACAAATCCATTGGGAGATGGTGAGCGGGGCCCAGGGGACGCAGGTCTCGACCCTTCTCTTGCACACCGATATCCCCAACTTCACCTACACGAGCTATTACTCCGACAACTTGACTCCTCCGGCGACTCAATGCACCGGCGACGCGTTCGAGTACGGGGCGAGCGGATTCCGCGAAACCCAAGCGATCCCCAACACCGATCCGGCGCTCGGCGCCTATCGGATCTTCGAGGCCACCCGGGTGCTGGCTTATGATGCGCCGGGCCAGACGGCGGCATGGGCCGCCGCACGGGCGGCGGAGGCCGCTCAGCCGCTCGCGGCGACGGCAGCCCCGTATCGGCCTACGACCACGATCGCCGGTGATGCGCCCGCACCTCCGTTCCGACTCGCCATCGGTCCGAACCCGCTCACGACCGAGCTCCAGGTGGACTTCACTCTCACCCGTGAAGGGCCCTTGACCCTGCGTCTCTATAACGCCGGCGGCCGAGCCGCGGCGACGGTCATCGACGGCAACTGGCCGGCGGGTCAACATCGAGTACGATGGAGCGCCGCAGGTCTCCGCCCGGGGGTCTACTTCGCGCGGGCTCTGATCTCCGGCCGGCCGGCTGAGGCGCGGATCGTCCGGCTTCCCTGAGCATGGGCGATCTTTCGGGGAAGGTCGCGGTCGTGACCGGCGCGAGCCGCGGCATCGGGCTCCACATCGCCAGGGCGATCCACGGGGCCGGCGGAACGGTGGCGATCACGGGGCGCCGCCGGGAGACGCTCGAGGCGGCGGCCCGGGTCATCGGCGAGCGAGCGAGACCCTACGTCTGCGATCAGCGCGAGCCATCGGCGATCACCGCGATGGCCGAAGCGGTGATCGCCGAGCTCGGAGACCCGGACATCCTGGTCAACAATGCCGCGGCGGTGAAGCTCGGAACGCCGGTCGCGGAGCTCTCGCTCGAAGTCTGGAACAAGGTCATCGAGACCAACCTGACCGGCGTCTTCCTCACCACCCGCGCCTTTCTACCCGCCATGCGGCGCAAGCCGCGCGCCGACATCTTCATGATCAGCTCGATGAGCGGCAAGAAGGGAGACCCGGGGTCGGCGGCTTACACGGCGAGCAAATTCGGGCTTCAGGGATTCGCCCAGTCGCTCATGTATGAAGTGCGAAAGCAGAACATCCGGGTGATGGTGCTCAATCCGAGCGGCGTCGACACCGGCGAAGACCGCGGTCCGTCCTTCGGCAAGGGGCTCTACCTGCACGCGGCGGACTTGGCGTCGACCATCGTTCACATGGCCTGTCTGCCCGGACGCACCATGATCCGGGACATGGATATCTACGGCACGAACCCGCCTTAAGTGATCGCCCCCCAGCCCTCCAGCCTCAGGGGCGGCCGACGCCGACGCCGTCGGCGACTCGGTTGATGTAATTGAAGAAGGATGCGATCAGGTTGATCTGCAATACGGCGACGTCGTCGAAACCGGCGGCGCGCAGTGACTCGACATCGGCCCGACTCACTTCCGCCGGTTTCCAAGTGAGCCTTTCCACGTAGGTGAGCATGGCGTGCTCGCGGGGGGTAATGGGTGCCTTCCGCCAGTCGCTCCGGATCGCATCGGACAGGGCTTCGTCTCCGGTTACCATACGCAGAAACTCTGCGTGCGAT
>JBIOUT010000036.1:0-11740 GCA_044867365.1 Candidatus Eiseniibacteriota bacterium
TTGGACCGGGTGGCGAAAGAATCCGGCGAGGAGGCGCCCGGCTTCGAGCGCCGCCTCTTGCGCCACCTTCAGCCGATCGTCGAGGCGGGGGGTCTCGATCGTCACGCTCAGACCACGGTGCGGCTCACCACCACCTCGCCGCGCCTGGCGAGCTCACGCACCTGGCGGTCGAGCTCGGCGAGGAGACCGACATTGTCGAGGATGGCGCTCGTCCCTCTCCAGGTGGAGAGCCCGTGGGTGACGAGCGCCGCCCACGCCGCCGCATGATGCGCCCAGCCGGGCACCGCCCGCGCCGCCACCCCACCCCCGAGCACGAAAGCGGTCATGAGGAGAAGGAGCGCGAGGGTGGCGATTCCCGAGGTGCGCTGCTTGAACTGGCGAACCTGCCCGAGATACTTGTGGTCGAGCTCATAGAGCGCCACGGCCTTCTTGATCGAGACGCCGGTCCCGATGAAATAGAAGAAGATCATCGATTCGGCGAAGAGAGCGATGAGCGTCGAGGAGAGGGCGAGGAGGAAATGGCGCTCGAAGCCGGCGGCGAGCACCGATGAGGCGGTGGCGGGATCCGGGAGGCCCTGTCCGGCCGCGAGGATGTCGCTCTTGAGCGCGTAGCCGAGAGCGGCGGCGACGATGAGGCCGATGAGGGCGGCGGCGTTGAGCGCGATGATCGCGTAGCTCATGCGATAGATCAAAGGCGGAAGCCTGAACGTGTGCGGTCGACGATCAGCTAGGGAGTATGGCTCAACCAGGACTCCCCGTCGCGGTAGATCTCCTTCTTCCAGATCGGCGCCCTGGCCTTGAGCTGGTCGATGACATAGCGACAGGCGGCGAAGGCTCCATCCCGGTGCTCGGCGGCGACTGCCACGACGACCGCCACGTCCCCGAGCCCGAGCTCCCCGACGCGATGATGGACCGCGACCGCAAGAGCGCCGAATTGCCGCCGACTCTCGTCGGCGATCGCCGCGAGCACCTGGAGCGCCATCGGCTCGTAGGCCTCGTAATGGAGGCGCACGACCTCGCGGCCGCGATTGGTCGAGCGCACACTACCGACGAAGATGACCCGCCCACCGGCGGCGGTCGTCTCGATCAGGGTCTCGATCCGTGCGGGATCGAGACGATCGGCCGAGAGCGCGATGAGCGGCAAGGGTCCCACGTGGGGCATGACGAGCGCCGGTCGACGGCTCACGGGTGACGGCTCATCCGCCGCAGGTCGGAGGGATGAGCGCCACTTGATCGCCGCTCCGGAGTGGGCGAGCGGCCTCCGCGTATTCCGAATTCACCGCCAGGCGGAGACTCTTGGTGTGGGCGGCGAGAGCCGGATAGCGGGCGACCAGGACTTCGAGCACCGAGCCCGCGGTGGCGAAGTGCGGCAGGGTCACGACTTCACGGGCCGATCCCGTGGCTTCGCGCAAGGCGGCGAAGAGGAGGACCTCGACTTCGATCGGCTGCCCATCATGGTCGCCTCGATTCGAAGCCATTGGATCCTGATCACGAGTCTCCGACGTCTTCTCCATCCTCATCGCTCCTCGAGCGCGTGGCGACCGAGCTCGCCGGCGAAGATGCCGAACGCCTCGCCCCCCCAGAGGCAGAAGGTCACTCGCTCGAGACGACTCCCCGGGAGGAGAAAAGCGATGGTCGTTCCCAGCATGATCTCGGCGGCTCGATCCATCGGGAAACCGAAGACGCCGGTCGAGATCGCGGGTAGCGCCACCCACCCGAGGCTCAGCTCCTCCGCCAGCTCGAGCACCCGGCGGGTGGCCGAAGCGAGCTTCTCCTCTTCGTCACCCTCACCCTGGCGTGGACCCACGGCGTGGATCACCCGGCGAGCGCGAAGCGTGCCGCCGCCCGTTACGACCGCTTCGCCGGTGGCGATCGGCGCGAGCCGGTCGCATTCGGCCTGGATAGTCGGGCCGCCTTTCCGGCGGATCGCCCCCGCCACCCCTCCTCCCAGCTCGAGCTCGCGGTTGGCGGGATTGACGATGGCGTCGGCGGGGAGCTCGGTCAAGTCGCCCTCTCGAAGCTCGAGGAGCGTCTTCCCCACCTTGACCTGAATCGGCTCCGGCATCCTCCACCCGTTGTGCTCTAGAATCGTCCCGAATCTTAGCATTGGATGATGATGATCGACGACTCCACCCTTTCTGAACGCATCGAGGCCCGGCTCCGCGACGCTCCGCGCTCGGCCGGGGTCTATCTCATGCGCGACCCGAAAGGAGACATTCTCTACATCGGTAAGGCCAAGGACCTGCGAAGCCGGGTCCGCTCCTATTTCCGCTCGGTGACCGATGGGCGTTATCAGATTCAGTTCCTCATCGATCGGGTCTCGGATATCGAGTACCTGGTCACCGCCAGCGAAAAGGACGCGCTCCTCCTCGAGAACAACCTGATCAAGAAGGCGAAGCCTCGCTTCAACATCCGGCTCCGGGACGACAAGTCCTACGTCATCTTGCGCCTGAACGTGCAGCATCCCTGGCCGCGAGCCCAGGTCACCCGCGGCTTCCGCGACGACGGCGCCCTTTACTTCGGCCCCTATTCCTCGGCCGACAAGCTCCGGAACACGGTTCGCGCCTTGCAGCGGGTGTTCCCGCTCCGCCTCTGCACCGATCGCACCCTCGAGACCCGCACTCGCCCCTGCGTCTACTACGACATCAAGATGTGCTCCGCTCCATGCGTGGGCAAGGTGAGCGAGACGACTTACCGCCAGTACACCGAAGGACTCATCGCCTTCATGAAGGGACGGGACCGCTCGGTTCTCGACGACCTCCGCCGGCGGATGCAACAAGCGGCCGACGCACGCCGTTACGAGGAGGCCGCCGAGCTCCGCGATCGAATCGATGCCATCACCCTGACCATCGAGAGGCAGGCGACCGAGGAGACCGGCGAGACCTATGACCGCGATGTCTTCGGCTATCACTGGCAGGGCGAGGAGCTGGGGATCCAGGCTCTCTTCTACCGCCACGGCAAGCTGACCCATTCGAGCATGCACCGCTTCCGAGCGCTGATGCCGGTGGGCGAGCTCTTGTCGAGCTTCCTCGTCCAGTTCTACGAGGGCGAGCGGATGGTTCCGCCCGAAATCCTGCTGCCGGTGGATATCGAAGACGCCGCGGTCCTCGCCGAATGGCTGGGCGAGAAGTCAGGTCGATCGGTACGCATCCTCCGTCCCCAAAGAGGCGACAAGCTCAGGCAGATCGAGCTCGCGGAGCGCAATGCGGCACAGGCGCTGAAAGAAGGACAAAGCGAGCGGGAGCGGCATGCCGAGCTCCTCGGCTCGCTCAAGGAGAAGCTCGATCTCCGCAACTCTCCGGAGCGGATCGAGTGCTATGACATCTCGCACCTGGGCGGGCGCGAGACCGTGGGATCGCGAGTGGTGTTCACCGGCGGCGCCCCCGACAAGGACCGCTATCGCCGCTACCGGGTGCGGACCGCCGCTCCCGGCGATGACTTCGCCGCCCTCGGCGAGGTGCTCGAGCGGCGGCTCGGGCGCGGCATCCGGGAAGGGGATCTCCCTGATCTCATGATCATCGACGGTGGCAAGGGACAGCTCGGACGGGTGCGCCGGGTGATGAGCGAGCTCAACCTCGTCGACATTGATGTCATCGGCCTCGCCAAAGCGCGACGAAAGCGCCGGGGCGGGCGGATCCTGTTGAGCGACGAGCGAGTGGTCAAGGATGACCGCGATCCGCCGATCGTCCTCAAGCAGGACTCGCCGGAGAACCACTTCCTGGTACGGGTCCGCGACGAGGCTCACCGCTTTGCCATCACCTACCACCGCCGGCTCAAGCGCCGCCAGCTCACTCGATCGCAGCTCGAGGATATCCCGGGCATCGGACCCAAGCGGCGGGCGGTTCTCCTCCGCCATCTTGGATCGCTCGCGGCGGTCAAGAAGGCGAGCATCGACGAGCTGACCCAGGTGCCGGGGCTGGGGGCGAAAGCGGCGGAGCGCATCTACGGTTTCTTTCACCGCCGCGACTCGGGGCCGCCGGATGCCGGCTAGGGTTTGGCGCCGCGCCCTCTTTTGCGTCTGCCTTCTGACTGCGTCATCGGCGGAGACCTTCGCTGGCTGGCGATCCCTTGCTACCGGGATGGATCTGGCGACGTTCGCCGCCAGTCAACCGTCTCTGATTGGAGACTCCCGGATCACGGTCGTCCGCATCGACCCCAAGCACTGGGATCTCGAGTTCGCAGGCATCAGTCGGAGCGGCGAATCCACCGGAAAAACCGCCAAGCAATGGTGCGAGAGCCAGGGGCTCACCGCCGCCATCAATGCCGGGATGTTCGCCGCCGACTACAAGACTCATGTCGGCTTTCTCCGGTTCGGAGATCATGTGAACAACGGCGACGTGAATGGCTATCAGTCGATCGCCGCGTTCGGCCCCAAGAAGAAGGGCCTGCCGCGCTTTCGAATCTTCGACGTCGATTCTCCGGGGGTTGCGATCAAGGAAATCCTGGGCGATTACGCTTCCGCCATTCAGAACCTGCGCCTGATCAAGCGCCCGCGGGTGAATCGATGGGCTCAGCAACCGAAGATCTGGAGCGAGGCGGCTCTGGGGGAGGATGACTCGGGGCGGATCCTGTTCATCTTCTGCCCGTCGCCCTTCAGCATGCACGACCTCAATCAGGAGCTCCTCTCCCTGGGGATCGGGCTCGAGTGCGCCCAGCATCTCGAGGGCGGGCCCGAGGCGCAGCTCTATCTGCGCACCCCGAAGATCGAGCTCGAGCTCCTCGGGAGCTACGAATCGGCATTCAAGGAAGACGGGAAAGCCGTCGCGCTTCCCATTCCCAATGTGCTCGGCGTGCGCCCGAGAGCCCGGGGAGGAAGGACCAGCGACTGATTCGCGGCGCCGACTAGCCAGCGGCCGGGGCGGCGAGAAGCTTCTCGCGCTCGAGCCACCATTGGGCGATCTCGGCTCCGCTCGCCACCCAGGCCCGGCGCTCGGCGAGGAGCCGGAGCGTCTCCCGGTAGCAATCCCACCAGCCGGGGAAGTGCTCGCCCGAGGCGGAGGCCGGATGCCAGAGGAGAACGGCGAGCCCGCCCGTCTCCTCGACCGCGGCGAGAATCGCCTCGATGCGCCGAAAGGCGAGGGATGCGCTCAGCTTCCAGGTTCCGAAGAGAGCCCCGTCCATGACGGTGAGCGGAAGCTCGAGGAGGTGGAGAGGCATCGCTCTCTCGGCATGCCAGGGATGAAATGGGGCGGCGATCCCCGCTCGATGGCCAATCGCTTCGTTGTAGCCGAGTGTCGAGTCGTAGAGAAAGCCGGCTTCCTCTTGCGCCGGCCAGGTCGTCCTCGGATCGAAACGCAGGAAGTGCTGTCGCGTGCCGCGCACCGGTTGCCCGCTCGCGCTCTCGATCTGTCGCTTCTCCCGGTCGAGCTCGGCCGAGCTCTGGTAACTCTGATAGCCGCCATGCAGTCCGATGTCGAGCCCGCGGCTTGCCAGCAGGCGCAAGAGATCCTGGAGCTGGATCCGGCGCCCTTCGAACTCGACCGGATCGCCCATCACGTAGGTCGGATCGTAGGGATGGCGTTGGGCGGGGTCTGGCGAGCAGAAGAAGAACGACGATCGCCAGCCGAAGCGGCCTTCTTCCCCTAGCCAACGCTCGAAGTTCCAGTAGGGATCTCCGGCTCGCGCTCCGCGCGTGAGCGTGCGTAAGGCCATCGATGCCCCGGCGCGGAAGGCGTAGGAGCGGAGGTCGCGGGCCTGGCGGACGAGGCGATAGGCCTCCTCGAACGAGTAGCGGCGGAGATTGTCGACATCGTGGGTGAGTGCGACCGCGAATCGCGCTTCGTCCTTCCAGCGCGGCACATGCGCGGGAGTTATCCGCCTTTCTTCGCACCAGGATCGAATCCGGCGCTCGAGCTGGCGGGCATGGAGATTGATGAGCGGGCGATCGAGGAGGCCGAGCTCATGCAAGCGAGAGGTGGGAGCCGCAAAGCAATTCCATTCGTCCCGGTGGCTCTCTCGGATCTCCTCTTCGCGGGTCAGGAGCCACGCGATCGAGCGGAGCCAGCTCGGTGGCAGCTCCCTTGGAGTGCGGGCGGAGGGCAGGTCGCGCCCGCAATAAAGGAGAGGGTCTCCTTCGAACAGGGTCGAACGCACTTCGTTCGAATCCCACCTCTCCCACGAGTCGATTGGGATAACCGCCGCCGCATCGGGCGGCGCCGGAGTTCCAGGCCCGACGAAGACCGGCGCCTCGCCAGAGGCAAGGGGTTGGCCGGCGACTGCCGAGCGCCAGGGGATCTCGAGGAGCCCCGCCACCGCCTCCATCGCATAGCGGACCTCCGGATTCCTCCACAGGCGCTCTTCGTAGACGAGACACGCGGTCATGCGGACTTTTGGGCGGGGGCGGCGCGGCGGGCGAGGACGTCGCGGTAGATAGACTCGAGTCGATCGACGGTCGCCGCCCGGCTGAACCGCTCTTCGAAGCTGGCGCGGATGCGCATGGGATCGAAACGGCCGCGATCGCGGAAGATCGAAAGCATGCTCTCGACAAGCTGGGTTCGATCTCCGATCTCGACGAGCACTCCGGTCTCGGGGGTGAGAATGTACTCGGGGCCGCCGCAGCGGGTGGCGATCGACGGTTTGCCGCAGGCCATGGCCTCGATGAAGACGATCCCGAAGGACTCGTGATGGCTCGGGAGCACGAAGCAATCGCAGGCTTCGAACTCCTGCCGCGACACATCGCGGGATACGAGCCCGAGCCAGGTCACCCAGCGGTCGAGTCCAAGCCGCGATGCCGCACGCTTGAGATCGGCGAGGGCCGACCCCTCCCCCGCCAACCGGAAGCGGACTTGTTCGCGCTCGTCCTCGGTGAGCCGATCGAGAAAGAGCCTCGCTGCCTCGAGAAGGTCATGGATCCCCTTCCCTGGCTCCATCCCGCAGACGGTGTAGAATGCGAAGCCGGTTCCCGGAGCCTTGGGCAACACGCGATAGAGACGCTCGTCGATGAGGTTGGGAACGACTTCCGGCCGCGGAATACCGAAGGCAGCGATGCGGTCGGCGAGGCTCGGTCCGACGGCGATGCGGGCATCGGCCTCTGCGAGCGGGCGGCGCAGATGGGGGGCGAGGGATCCATCGCTCCGCTCGTAGATCGGGAGAGGAAACGGTCCCATGTGCTCGGTGATCACGTAGGGCAAGCCCGTTTCCCGGGCGAGGTGCATGGCGATCCATCCGGCGGGATACGAGACATGGGCATGGAGGATGTCGATGCGCCCCAGGCGGTCGATTGCGCGCCGCAAGTTTTTGCGATTGGCTTGGAGCAACCCGCTGCGATTACCCGCCAGGAAACGGTCCGTCCAGGTCAGGGTGGGCTCGTGAAAGGCGACAACATTGCCCGCAAGTTTCTCTTCCGACGCTCGCCAATCCTCGAGCGACTCGATGATGCAGCGAGCCGATTGCATCAGGTGAGCCGCGGAGATCTTTCCTCGACCCTGCCCCCACAAACTGAGGGCTACCCCCCACTCCGGTCGCAATTCTCCGAGCGCGAGAGCCTGATCCCGAACATAGATGCCTTGCAGCGGCGTGCACCGATGCGGATACCAGGAAGGAATGACGAAGACATTCATGCCGGTCATGAACGAGGCGCGAATCGGGACGGAGCTTGAGACTGATCTGGTTGAAAGTCAAGATTTTCGGTCGCGTCGTCAGGATGCTCCGGCGCGCGACGGTCTTTCGCCGGGCGGTCGTCATCATCTATCGACATGAGAACGATGTTGTCCCGACTTCTCCGGTGGAGATCCCGAAGCTGGAAATCCGCCCGGTCGATGCGTCCAATGTCACTGACGTCTTGGCGATGGAACCCGAAGAGCGGGTGGTTGAGTTTCGGCGCTTCCTCGAGCAAGGTGATCGCGGATATTACGCCTATCTCGACGGGCGGGTCGTGCACCGGGCCTGGGTCCAGGAAGGCCCTCGCAACGCCCACCTCTGGCACGGCCATGGGGATCACCTGCTCGGGCCCGGCGACGCATTCATTCATTACTGCGAAACCGCGGTCGAGGCTCGCGGCCGGGGGATCTACCCCGCGGTCCTCCGCCGAGTGGTGGCCGATGCCCGCCGGCGCGGGATTCGCACCATCACCATTGCCACCGATCTCGACAACATCGCGTCCCGCCACGGCATCGAGAAGGCGGGATTCACCGAGTTTCAACGGGTGATGATCGAGATCCGTTTCGGCATCGGCCGCCAGCGACTCGTCCCTCGACGGGACCGCCTGGAGTCCCGACATCATGCTTAACGCCGCGCCTTCCGACTCCGAGCACAAGCTCAGCATCCATCGACTCGATGGTCTCGAGCTCGGCGACGCCAAGCTGCGAAGCAAGTGGGATTCCTTCGTTGCCCGCTCACCTCAAGCCAATCCGTTCGCCGCCTCGTCCTGGCTCTTGAACGCCGCCCCCGCCGTCGGCGCGGCGGTCGAGGTCTGGGTGGCGGCGAAGGGAGACGAATGGATCGCCGCCGTCCCCATCACCCATCGGGATCGATTCGGCGCCCGTTTCTTCCTTGGACTGCCCCTCGCCGCCTACAATAGCTATCTCTATCGGGCGGCGACCGGCGGTCATCCGTCGCGGACGACGACCGAGCATCTCGAGGCCACTCAGGCCCTCGCGGACGGCATCGGGCGGCGCGTGCTCAATCTCAATCATCTCCTCCATCCCTCCATCGACGACGTGCGTCCCTGGGTTTGGAAGGGCTGGTCGGCCACCCCTCGCTACACGTATCTCCTCGATCTCACCGGCGGGCTCCCGGTCACCGATTCGGTGCGGCGGCATGTGCGCAAGTGTCAGGAGTCCGAGATGCATGTCGTCTGGGATTGGGACCTCGATCGATTCTGGAGCGTGTTCTCGGAAACCAAGGACCGCCAGGGATTCGGTCTCCGGATGGATCAGCAGCACTTTTCCCGCCTGGCCGACGCGCTCCATGAGGCGGGCATCGCCTGGATGGCGACGGCGCTCACGGCGAGGGGAGAGCCGGCGGCCGGCCAGATCATGCTCTCGATCCCGGAAACGCCGGCAGTCTTCATGTGGACCGCCGGCGCGCGCTCGGCCTACTTGAGCACCGGCGTGAGCGCCTGGTTGATGCTCGAGATCGCCGCCGAAGCCCACCGCAGCCGAGGACACGTCACCTGGGATCTGTGCGGCGCCGATCTCCCGGGAGTGGCGCGCTTCAAGAGCGAGCTCGGAGGCGCGCTCTGCCCCTACTTCGAGATCCGTCCCCCGGTCTCGTGGTTGGAGCGAGGCTACGCGCGGGCCAAGATCGCCGCCCGCAGTCTGGGGAGACTCGCCGGCAGGCGGTCCTGAACTCACCATCATGCCGGCCACTCCCCGCAGGCTCGCGACTCCGCCCGCGTGGTCGATCTGCGCCGTCGCTTTCCTGATCACCGGCTTCGGCGGGCTCGTGTTCGAGCTGCTCTGGATCCGCCTCTTATCCGGGATCTTCGGCACCACCCTGCAAGCGACATCGACGACCATTGCCGCCTTCCTCGGCGGCCTCGGAATCGGCGCCTTCACCATCGGACGATACGCCGACCGCCGTCAATCGAGCTTCCAGGAGCTGCTTCGCCTCTTCGCAATCTGCGAGGTCATTGCCGGCACCGTCGCGCTCCTCCTCTCCATCGCCTTGCCGCGGCTGCAGGCGCTCGGAGCGCTCCTCGGACGCGGAGAGCTGACCTCCATGGTGATCGCCGGGCGGGCGGCGATCACCTTTGCCTTGCTCTTCATTCCCACCTTTTTCATGGGCGGGAGCTTGCCGGTCTTGAGCAAGGCGCTCCTGATGGTGTCGCCGCGCGCGGGAACGACGATCGGGCGTCTCTACGCCATCAACACCCTGGGGGCTGCCCTGGGAGCGGTCCTGGTGGATGCGTGGCTCGTAATGAATCTGGGGATCGCCAGGACCGCGATTCTCGCCGCCGCCGGCAATCTCGCCGCCGCCGTCTTCATCCTGGCTGCGCTCGGCCGGCTCTCGGGTGTCGAGGCCACACCCCGACCGTCGCCGACGAAGAGAGTCGAGAAGGGCCACCGCCGGCTCTTCCTCGCCATCTACGCCGTCTCCGGATTCTGCGCTCTGGGCTACGAGATCGTGTGGACCCGAATCCTGCTCGGAGAGATCATCGCCAGCCGCTTTGCCATCTCCACCATGCTCGCAGTCGTTCTCTTCGGCCTGGTCGCGGGATCGGCGCTCGTCGCTCGGGCGATCCCTTCACGCAAGCGAGTGCCGGCGACGCTCGGCCTGGTGCAGCTCGCGCTCGGGGTCTCGGCGGTCGCCGGCCTGTACTTCCTCGAATGGCAATCGATGGCTCTCCGTTCGCTGGCGGCGGGATGGGTCGAGCGAGTGATCCCCTTGCGCTTCGCCGGGATGAATCTCGTCGGGATCGCCGATTGTCTGCCGCAGGTGCTGGCTCTCCAGGCCGTCCCTTCCATCCTCCTGGGAGCCGTTCTGCCGCTCGTTGCCGACGAGACCGTGCGCAGTACGAGCGGCGCCGGTCGGAGCGTCGGCCTCGTCTATGTCTGGAACACCCTGGGCGCGATCCTGGGAAGCCTGGCCGCCGCATTCTTGATCTTGCCGCGTCTCGGCGTCGAGGGGACGCTGCAGCTCCTCGCCGCGCTCAACATCTTGATCGCCATCGCGATTGTCGGTCTCGGTAGCGGTCGCCCGCGGCCCGCATTTGGATCGGTGACGGTCCTCGCTGTCATCATCGCCCTCGTCCTCTCACCCAAGCATGGCGTCATCCGCCGCAAGGAGGCGAAGGAGCTCCACGCCTTCGCCCCCGAGATGCAGGCGCGAACCCTCGCTCTCAAAGAAGGTCTCTACGAAACGCTCTCGGTCCGCGAGTACAGCCTGCTCGGGATCCCCGTGCACGAGCGGCTGGTAACCAATTTCTATTCGATCGCGGTCGCCAGCATGGGAAGCAACCGCTACATGAGACTCATGGCTCATGTTCCGCTCCTGCTTCGTGACGAGCCGCGAAGAGCGGCGCTCATCGCCTTCGGCGTCGGCAACACGGCGCGGGCCATCACCGAGCATCCGGTCGAGAGCATCGATGTCATCGATATCTCGGCCGACATCTTGGGTTTGAACACCTACTTCGCTTCCGCCAACAAGGGAGCGCTTGCCGACCGGCGGGTGAAGGTCCATATCAATGATGGGCGGAATTTCCTCCTGGGGACGGACCGCAAGTACGATCTCATCACCTTCGAGCCGCCGCCGCCGGGGCAGCCTGATGTCGTCGGCCTCTACACGAAGGAATACTACGAGGTGGTACGGAGTCACCTCACCCCCGCCGGGCTCATGACCCAGTGGCTTCCCATCGTTCAAACCGGTTATCGCACCAACCTGTCGATGATCAAGAGCGTGCTCGAAGTCTTCCCCCATGTCTCGCTGTGGACCGGCGCCCTGGACGAGCTCTACATCTGCGCCGGGCTCGAGCCGATCGCGCTCGACGCGACGGCGATCGATCGGCGGATCGCAGCGCGAGGACTGGAATCCTCGCTGCGCGAGATCGGCGTCGATAGCGGCGGGAGCCTGCTTGCCACCTATCTCGGCGGCAGGGACTGGCTCGAGCGGCTGACCGCATCTGTTGAGCCCGTCACCGACGACAATCGCCTCCTCGAATACGATTATGCCCGCAGAGCGACCGAGCCGAGCACCATGGGGGACTACTTCACCTTATTTCGTTCCAATGATCATGTGCCGGGTCTCGATCCCAGGCTCGAGGACGATGTGCGACAGCTCTGCATCTGGAGGCTCGAGCAAC
>JBIOUT010000037.1:0-4803 GCA_044867365.1 Candidatus Eiseniibacteriota bacterium
TCCCTTGAGCCGATAGCCTTCACGCATGCCGCCGCAATCGTCGTCCAGGAACTCGCGGAGCGGGGTGCCGAGGGGTAGCTCGTGATTCCCCGGCCGCCGCACTCGCCCCGAAACGCAGAAGAGCCGGGTGCCGGTCGACTTCTCGGTGCCGACGGCCTTGTAGGCCTGAGCACCGTGCTCGAGGATGCGGGGGACGGTCGCCAGGGTCTCGACATTGTTGACGACGGTGGGGCAACCGTAGAGCCCCACCACCGCCGGAAACGGCGGCTTGATCCGCGGGTAGCCCTTCTTTCCCTCGAGTGACTCGAGGAGCGCCGTCTCCTCACCGCAGATGTAAGCGCCGGCGCCGCGATACAGGGCGACCTCGAGATCCAGGTCCGAGCCGAGGATCTTGGTGCCAAGGAATCCGGCGGAACGCGCTTCCTCCAGGGCAGCCTCCACCCGGTCGGCGGGGAATGCATATTCGCCACGGATATAGATGAAGGCCTGGCGCACCCGCAGGGCATAACAGGCGAGCGCGATCCCCTCGATCATGAGATGCGGCAGGCGCTCGAGGATGAGGCGATCCTTGAAGGTGCCGGGCTCGGATTCGTCGGCGTTGACCACGAGATAGATGGGCTTCTGGCTCTGCCGGTCGATGAACCCCCACTTGACCCCGGTCGGGAATCCGGCGCCGCCTCTCCCTCTCAGGCCCGACTCCTTGACCTCGGCGATGACCTGATCGGGGGTCATGCTCGACAACACCCGCCGGAGCACCTCGTAGCCGCCGTCCGCCCGATAGGTTTCCAAGCGGTGCGAATCCTCTCGGTGGAGGGCGCGAGTGAGGATCTTGGGCCGGCGCTCGCGCGGCGGCGCGGGCGGGCTCGGGGCGCCGGGGCCGGCTGCGGTTGTCGAAGGGGTCGAGCTCATTAGCGGTGTCGCTTCCTGCGTTCCTCCTGCGTTTCCTTTGTGCCGCGCGTGGCGCTCGTCTAGCGGTCGAGCTCCCCGGCGATGATGTTGAGACTACCGAGAGTGGCGACGACATCGGCGATGAGCATGTCCTTCAGCATCTCGTCGAAGGCCTGGAAGATGGCGAAGCAGGGCGGGCGCACCTTGACCCGGTACGGCTTGCGGGTGCCGTCCGAAACGATGGTGAACCCGAGCTCGCCGTTCGCCCCCTCGACGTAGCCGTAGACCTCTCCCGGCGGCGGCAGGATTCCGTGGATGATGAGCTTGAAGTGGGCCATCAAGGCCTCGATGTTGGTGTACACCTCCTGCTTGGGCGGCAAAGCGATATTTCGCTGGCTTACGATCACCGGTCCCCCGGGAAGGGCATCGAGGGCTTGCTCGACGATGCGGCAGCTCTGCTTCATCTCCTCCATGCGCACCAGATAGCGGGAATAGACATCGCCACCGGTCTCGACCGGCACCTTCCATTCGTACTGGTCGTAGTCGTAGTAGGGATGATCGCGGCGGACATCGTAATCGACGCCGGATGCCCGGGCGCAGGGCCCGGTCCAGCCCCAGGCGATCGCCCGGTCGCGCGGCATCACACCGATGCCCTGGCCGCGGAGCTTGAAGATGGGGTTCTTGGAATTGAGCTTCTCGAGCTCGAGGATGGCGCGTGGAATGTCCTTCCGGATCACCTTCCGGCACTGGTCGACGAAACCAGCCGGAACATCCTCGGTCAGCCCGCCGATACGCACGTAGCTCACGGTGAGCCGAGATCCGCAGCACGCCTCGAGTAGGTCGTAAATCACTTCCCGCGGCCGAAATGCATACCAGAAGTTGGTGATCGCCCCGAGATCCACGAGGTTGGTGCCGATGCAGACCAGGTGGTCCATGATCCGTGAGAGCTCGGAGAGAATGACCCGGATCACTTGCGCCCGCGGGGGGATGACGCAGCCGAGGAGCTTCTCCACCGCCATGCAGTAGCCGACGCCGTTGATCATCGGCGAGCAATAGTTGAGCCGGTCGGTGTAGGGGATGACGCCCCAATAGTCGTGGGTCTCCGACATCTTCTCGAAGCAGCGATGGAGATAGCCGATCTCGGTCCGCGACTGGATGATCCGCTCGCCCTCGAGCTCGCACTCGATTCGGAAGGTGCCGTGAGTGGCCGGGTGCTGGGGCCCGATGTTGACGATCATCCGCTCGGGAGTCGTGATCGTTTCGGTGGTAGTCATGATCGGGCCGGGTCACCAGGTCAATCGGGTGGAGGCGCGCCGGCGTCGGCTTCGGTGAAGAGATCGTACGTCCGGGAGAGACGGTGGCGCTCGTCGGGGAGATAGTCCTTGCGGAGTGCATGCCCCACGAACTCGGCGTGGGTCAGGATGCGGGTCAAGTTGGGATGACCTCGGAAGCGGATCCCCATGATATCCCACGCTTCGCGTTCGAACCAATCGGCACCGCGCCAAACGGGCGTCAGTGAATCGAGGATCGGCTCCTCCTCGGAAACTCGCACGTGCAAGCGCACGCGATGACGGTGGCGGAGGGAGTAGAGGTTGTAGATCACCTCGAACCTGGGCTCCTGGCCCAGATAATCGACGGTTGCGACATCCATCAGGTAGTCGTAATGGAGCTCCGGATGATCGCGACAGAGCCGCGCCACCTCGAAGAGTGTCTCGGGGCGAATGCGGATGGCGAGATCCCCGAGATGATCGGTGACTTCGAGGATCGCATCTCCGCGCTCGCGGCGGAGCACCCGGACCGTCGGCTTCTCTTCTGCCGAGCCTTCCCCGGCCGGGTTCCGATTCGGCTCGGCCGGCCTCGACCCCGAGTCGCTCGGTCTGCCGATTCCTTCGCTCAAGAGCGCGCCTTCTCCTCGGCCTCTCGCTTCCGCGCCTCGATCTGCGGCCGGGTGGTGCCGCGCTCGATGCGCTTCTTGAGCTCGAGGATCCCGTAGATGAGACCTTCCGGGGTCGGAGGGCAACCCGGCACATAGACATCCACCGGGATGATCTCGTCGACTCCCTGCAGAACATGGTAGGCGCGATAGAAGCCGCCGGAGGCGGCGCAGGCGCCCATGGCGATCACCCACTTGGGATCCGGCATCTGCTGGTAGACGGTCTTGATCACGGGGCCGAGCTTGTCGACCACCGTGCCGGCGACGATGAGGAGATCGGCCTGTCGAGGGGAGAAACGGATCACTTCGGCGCCGAAGCGCGCCAGGTCGTAGTGCGAGGAGATGACGGACATCACCTCGATCCCGCAGCAGGCGGTGCCGTAGGTGAGCGGCCAGAGCGAGTTGCCGCGCGCCCAGTTAACGAAATCATCGATGCGGGTGGTGAGCCACTGAGCGGACATCCCGCTCCGGCCGTTATCGCCGGCCGACCCTTTGGCGGGCGGCGGTTGGCCGATCGTGGTGATGGGAATGGCGCCGCGAGTGCCGGTGTTTCGCTCTCCGGCGCTCCGCTCATCGGCGCTCTGCTCGCCGGATGCGGTCGGCGCCTCGTACGCCATGGTTCCGGCGGTCGAGTGCTCGTCCATCGGCCGCCCTCCGGCTAGCGCCGGTCGCCCGGCAACGCCGTGGCAAGCGCCGGCTGGCTCTGACCTTCGGCTCGCTTGCAGGCGAGGAGATAACCGCCCACCGCGATCCCCTCGAAGATGAGGTAACCGATGAGGAGCGGCGGCAAGGTCACTCCCGCATCGCCGCCGGCGTAGCTGTGGAGCCCGACCAGGAAGTAATTGACGCCGTAGACCGTCATCACCAGGAGCTGGAGGCTGGCGACGGTGACGAGCACCATCCCCTTCTCGCGCAGCCATCCTGCCTGCCGGCCGTGAACGACGACCAGGAAGCCGATGAGCGTGATGAGCGCCCAGGTCTCCTTCGGATCCCAGCCCCAGTAACGTCCCCAGGAGGCGTTGGCCCAGATGGCGCCGAAGATGATGCCGGTGGCGAGACAAAGCACCCCCACCTGGATGGCGCGGTACATGAACTGGAGCGTCGCCCGGCGGATATCGGCGCGGGCGGGTGCAAAGATCTGAGCGCCCATGATGAAATGAGCGAGGGCGGCGGCGAGGGTCAGCGCCGCATCGCCGAACAGGATGGTGGTCACGTGATACTGGAGCCAGGTGGCGTTGAGCACCGCGACCAGCGGATTGATCGCCGGGTCGAGAGGGAGGTAATGAGCGAGAACCAGGACGACGAAGCCGACGATCCCCGCCACCGCGCCGTAGATCCGGGTTCGGCTCATCAGCTCGAGGAAGATCGCCAATCCCACCACTCCCCAGCCGATGAACACCAGGGCCTCGTACATGTTGCCGACCGGAGCCCGGGAGGTGAGCATGGCGCGCACCGCCAGGCCATAGGTCTGGAGCACGAATCCCGAGAACAGGAGCAGGAACGAGACGGCATAGAGCCAGCGGCGGCGGAAGGCGAAGCCCAGGAGGAAGCCGATCGAGGACAGAAGATACGGCGCTTGCGCGACCAGATTGGGCTTCAGGTGGTTGTAACGGATCTCGAGCCCGAGACGCTTCGGGTCCGGTCGGCTCGCCGCGGGCAGCGACTGTAGATTCTGGCGCAGATCCACCGAGGCCTGGCGGAAGGCGGAGGCATCGCCCTTGAGATAAGCCTCGCCCATCGCCTGCCAGGGGCCGGTGATCTTGCCGCCGATCGCCGGCGCCTGCGCCACCTGGGCGACCGAGAGCCATTCGCTCCGCTCACCGGGAGTCGGCACGAAGCGCGGCTCGTCCCCGCCCATGATCATGCTCATCTGCACGAGCCGTCCATACACGGTTGACACTTCGCGCTCGAGTCGATCGAGATCTTCACCCATCCCTGCGTGCTGCTTCTCACGCACCTGCTCGACCATCTCCTGGAACTGA
>JBIOUT010000038.1:0-3072 GCA_044867365.1 Candidatus Eiseniibacteriota bacterium
CTGGACCGACCAAAGTCACCCGAATCCCCCTTCGGTTCGACGACGACCATCTCATTCGAGGTTCAATCGGCTGGGCCACGTGTCCCTTACTGTTCACGATCTGGCTGGGCGTGTCGCTCATTATGGCCTTAAAGCACCGGGAGCTTATTCACTTGTCTGGGTTGCTAGTTTCCGATCTCACGTGCGCCATTCACAAGTCGTCCTAGCCGCCGAAGCGTAGTGGCAGGATCGTCCGTGAGGACAATATCGCAGCCAAGAAGCCGGTAGAGCCAAAGGCGGCGGTCCGGGGCGGCATCGAGGGGGGCGACGAGCATTCGGCGTCGGTGGGCCCAGAACACATAGAACGGATTCAAAACCAGAATCGGCCATGCGGGGCCGATGAACTGCGCGGGGACGGTCGGCGTACGCCGCTTGACCGTCATGAATCCGATCGGGATTTCGGGCGCAACCCGCTGCACGGCGAGCACCCCTTCGAGCTTGAACGAGAGCACCGCGGTGCGCTCCTTTACTCCGGCCGCGGCCAGCTGATCCACCAACGCGCGGCACACGTCCATCTCGAGGAAGCGATCGGTCTTGAGCTCGAGCGCCAGCGCCACTCCCGCGGGCAACATCGCCGTTAGCTCCGCAAGCGTCGGCACCTTCTCGCCGGCAAACTCGGGACGGCCGTAGCTTGCGTCGTACCGCTTGATCTCATCCAGGGTGAGATCCGCGATCACCCCCGGCCTCCCCGTCGTGCGATCGAGCGTCGAATCATGCACACACACGAACACGCCGTCGCGCGTCAGATGGAGATCGGTCTCGATGATGTCGGTGCCGTCCTCGATCGCTCGGCGGAAGGAAGCGAGCGTGTTCTCCGGGGCCAGCGCGCTCGACCCTCGATGCGCCATGACCCAGGGCTTGGGGCGATCGCCGAAAACACGCGCCAGATCGAGGGTCTCGCGCATCCTTATCGGCGCCGGGCGATCGCGATCACTTCGCGCTTCAATAGATCCTCGCGCGTGTAACGATCGCGAAGCTCGGCCTCGATCTCCGGCGTGAGGAGCTTGTCTCCCTCTCTCCACGTCGTCACCCAGTCGAGCATCTCGAGCCGCGGCTCACCACCGAACGCCGCCACGTAATCACTCTCCTTGAGTCGATTTAGATAGACATGCGCCGGGAAGCGTTTCTCCCGCAGGTGATCCCACGGCGGAATCCCCTCGGGAATCGACTGATCCGGAAACGCCCAGGCCAGGTGATGGCCCCCGGACAAGCTCGGAAACAAATGGATGGCGATGTGGCAGACACCGCCAAGCCGCAATACCCGGGCCACCTCGCGCACCGCGGCCGGCACATCGGGGACATGCTCGAAGACCGCATTCGAGATGACGACATCGAACTCTCCCTCGCCGAAAGGAAGCGACGTCACTGAGAGCTGACGCACATCGAGTCGCCGGCGGTCGACCGGCCTCCCTGCCAACTCGCCGAGCCGGCGGTCATATGCCGGGTCGAACATGATCTGGCGCACGAGAGTCTTGGACGCCCGCTCGAGCCCATCCGCGCGCCATACCCGCATAAAAGACCCCACCCCCGGTCCCGTCGTAATCAGCTCCGTATCGATCCCCGTCACCTGGTTGCCCGCCGCTTGGAAGAGGAGGGTCGCGGGCGTGCGCTGGCCGCATCCCACATCCAACATGCGCAGTCCCTCGACCGGGCGCCCGAGGGCGCGGCCGAGCCGATCACGAGTGGCGCCGAAGACGTTGAGATAGTCATGCTCGGCGAAGCTCGCCGATCGAGCGCGGTGATAGGCGAAGAGATCACGCGCGGTGCGCAAGGTGCGAAGGAGCCGCATCGATAGAATGAATTATGAGCCGATGCCCAGCCAGTCGCGGAACAGGAATTGGAAGCGACCGATGAGAAGAGTGATGCGGCCCATGACCGTGTAACCGAAGCTCGCTCCGAAGCCCACCATCAGGAAAATGATGCCGATCCGCGAAGCCACGCCCACAGCGCCCCGGTGCTCGACCGAGAAATAGAAATAGATGAGGCTCGTTGCCACTCCGGCAACCAGGATCAAGGCCGAGAACAAGGCGATCGGTGACGCGGCGGCGGCCGGTGCCGTCACCGTCCCGCCGATCTGCTTGAGGACATTGGCCTCGAGGATCGATGGGATGAAATATCCGGCGCCCGCCGCGACATAGAAGGCGATCGGGAAGCGCGCCAACCACGATGAGCGTGGCGACAATCGCGCGAACATAAGAATGCCGAGCGCTCCTCCGAAAAGGAGCGGCCAATTGGCGGCGAAGTCCTGGCCCACGGGGACGATGAGCTTCTTGATCACTCCTGAATAGAAGTATTGGACGACGTAGTATCCGGCCGAGACCCCAACGAGCAAATGCTCGGCGAACCGAAAAACCGGATTCTCGCGCCACAAGAACGAGAAGATGGCAAGGGTGAGGAGAGCGGTGACCCACACTCCGAGATCGTGGCTCATCCGCCGGCTCCTTGCCCGGCTCCGCCCGCCGATGGCGGGCGCCTGCGGCTCAACAGATAGCCCGCGTTGCCGAGGGCGACAAAGAGCACGATGAGCAGATGGCCTGCCGATTGCGAGCCCATGCCGCGCACGCCGTCACCGGTTTGTCCGATGCGAGTCTCGTATTCGGCAGCGCCCTTGAGCCCGCCGAGAAAGCCTTTGATCTGTCCCGATTGATAGAAGGGATAGATGAAGATCGCTTGCACGGCGGTATTCCCGGAGACCATGCGCTGCTTGTAGCGAGCACCGGCGTAAGCCGCCCAGTACTCGCTCATCGCGCTGCCGGAGATCGAGACCAGAAGCCGGATGTCGCGATACGAATCGCAACCGCGAAGCACCGGCAGATCGCGCGTGGGCCGCCCGAACTGATCGGTCGGATACGTGCCCCGAATGCTCTCGCCGAGGCGCAGCATGGTGCCCGACCAGTCAGGGTTGTAACCGAGGAAGACGTAATCCTCCCCGTAAACCTTCCCGTGCTTCTTGGCCGCTTCCTCGAGCTGGTTCTGCGCGACTCCGACACCCCCGGGATAGAGCGTGAGGGAGATTACTTTGGCTCCTTTGGC
>JBIOUT010000039.1:0-12327 GCA_044867365.1 Candidatus Eiseniibacteriota bacterium
CTTTCTGATCGCGGTTCTCCTCTGGGGAATCCTCGCCGATCTCCTGGCAGGCTATCGATGATCCTGCGCAGAGCTCCGGCGCCCCGGCTCCGGGCGAGCCTCTTCTTCGCCACCCGCCCGATCCACGCATTCGATCTCTCTCCGGATGGGGAGCGGGTGGCGTTCATCACCACCATCTCGGGTTATCCTGAGCTCTGGGTCGTCTCCGCCGCCGGCGGTTGGCCCGACCAGCTCACCTTCGATCGCCGCGTGTCGCCCTTCGGCGAGGTGGCATGGAGTCCCGACGGGAGCCGGATCGCCTACATGGCCGACCGCGACGGTGACGAATCATTCGAGATCCACGCGGTCCCGGCGAGCGGCGGCGAGCCCGAGGTGCTGGTCGCCCATCCAGGGCGGCGCACTTATCTCGGGCGTTGGCACCCGAGCGGATGGATTCTCATTTCGTCGAATCACCTCGACCCGGCGCAGATGGGCGTCTACTCGTTCGATCCCGACGAGCGCCGTCTCACCGCCCTCCACACCCCGCCCGAAATCGTCTTCCACCTCGACCTGAGTCGTGATCGCCGTTTCCTCGCCTTCAGTCGCTACCGCCACAACACCCAGCAAGAGCTCGGGGTCAAGGACTTGGAGAGCGGCGAGGTGCGCATGCTCGCTCCCGACAGCGGCGCGGACGGGAGTCTCCTCGAAGCACGCTTCATTCCCGGTGAGCGCGCCCTCCTTTGTGTCACCGATCAGGGAGCCGACCGCCTGGGAATCGCTCAAGTCGATCTGGATAGCAAGCGATGGACCTGGGTCGAGCAGCCCGCGCACGAGGTCAGCGGGCTCACCCTGTCCGACGACGGGCGCCTTCTTCTCTGGTGCGAGAACCGGGACGGCAACTTCGTCGTCATGGCCCGGAACCGTCATAGCGGCCTGGGCGCTTCGCTCGGCTTACCGCGCGGAGCGATTCCTCGGCTCCGCTTGGCGCGTGACAAGCGCCGGCTCATCGCCGGCTGGAGCGGCCCTCGCCAGCCGCTCGAGATCCATCATTTCGATGTCATGAGCCGAGCCTTCGTCCCGATCACCCGCTCGTTCCTCGGCGGACTCCGCCCCGAGCAACTGAGCGAGCCCGAGATCCTCCACTTTCGCGCCGACGACGGCCTGGCGCTGAGCGGGCTCTACTTTCCGCCGACCACTCCCGAGCCGAGGAAGGAAACGCTTGCCTTTCCCTCGACGCCGCATCGCACCCTCGTGTGGATCCACGGCGGACCGGAGAGCCAGGACACGCTTGCCTATAACCCTTGGATCCAGTTCTTCGCCAATCAGGGATTTGGGGTTCTTACCGTCAACTACCGTGGCTCGAGCGGATTCGGGCGCACCTTCCAGCGCCGCATTTACCGCGACTGGGGCGGGGCTTGCTACACCGACGTCCTCGCCGGAGTCGACTTTCTCATCGCGCGGGGCACGATCGATGGCGAGCGCCTGGCGGTCATGGGCGGGAGCTTCGGCGGCTACCTGACCCTCTGGACCCTGACTCAGAGTCCGGAGCGCTGGCGAGCGGCGGTCGACATCTTCGGCCCGTCGAACCTCGAGACCTTCTCCCGATCGGTGCCGGATTTTTGGCGCCCGGCGATGATCGATCTCGTCGGCGATCCGGATCAGGACCGCGAGCTCCTCCGCGCCCGATCTCCGATTACGTATGTCGATCGCATTCGGGCGCCGCTCCTCGTCATCCAGGGAGCTCAGGATCCAAGGGTGACGGTGGCCGAGTCGCGACAGGTCGTCGAGGCGATCCGGGCGCGCGGCGGCGAGGTCGAATATCTCGAGCTCGAGAACGAGGGACATGGGTTCTCGCATGTGGAGAATCGAGTGCGGGTGATGGAGCGCGCGGCGGAATTCCTCGAACGGGTGATGGCCCGATCGGCAGGATCGCTCCGCGGTCGCAAGCGGCCGGATCGCGAGCGCTCGGGAGCCGCTCTGCCCGCGGCCGCACGCTAGAACCGAATATGCAGTTCTCGATATCCGGCAATCATCGACGCCGGAGCTGGATGCCGGCGGCAAGGCGCGGGATGGGAATCGCCGCTTTCGTCCTCGTTGGCGCTGCATCGGCGAGCGACGCCCAGATTCCCGCATTGGCGGTCGTCGATTCGCTGGCTCAGGCCGCCCGTAGCGAGCGAGCCGATCTCCTCTCTCCCGGCCACTACACGACCGGAGAGGCCCTGCACGCTGCCGTACGCCGGGAGCTGGCGGAAGAGCGCGCGGGGAAAGATGTCGAGCGGCGCGCTCGCGCCGAGGGGCGCATCCGCCGCGCCGAGGCCGAGTATCGTCTCGCGCTCGCTACCGCCGCGCGGGCGCGGACGACGCTTGGTTCTTCCCTTGCCGCCCGCGACTCGGCGGTCGCCGCCGGCGCTCCGCGTGCGGCGGCCGAGGTGTTCGCGCGCGGGGATCGTCTTTTTTCCGAGGCGGCGCTGGCGGTCGAGGCGGGAAAGGCTCGGGAGGCGGTGATCAAGGCTGCGGATGCCGAGCGGCGGTTTCGCGAAGCCGAGCTCATCGCCGTCAAGGAAACGGTGCTCGGCGAGGCCGAGCGGCTCATGGCTCGCGGCGAAGCGGAAGCGGCCGGGCTATCGGCGCCGCGAACCTTCGGGAAGGCGCGCGATCTTCTTCTTCAAGCCAGGCGACGACTCGAGGAGGATCGGACTCGCCGGGATGAGTCGCTGGCCCTCGCCGGCCAGGCCGAGGCGGAAGCCAGACGGGCGCTCGCCATCGCCGCCCGTGCCCGCGCGGCGAAGGAAGATCCGTCGGTCGTCGAGGCGGTGATCCTCGACGGGGAGGCACAGCTCCGAGAGGTGGCGGAGTCCCTCGGCATCCAGCCGGACTTTGCTGCCGGCTCCGAGGAAAACACCCGGCGGATGGTCGAAGCCGTCAAGGCGATGAAGGCCGAGCGTGACTCGGTCTCGGCCGAGATCGCCTCTCTCGCCAACGAGGTCGAGGCGACCCGTTCCCGCGAGCGCGGCCTCGCCGCCGAGCTCGAGGGGTCGCGCGACCGGCAAGCTCGGCTCCGGCGAGTCCGAGAGCTCTTCACTCCCGCCGAGGCGACGATCCTGCGCCAGGGCGGGCACCTCATCCTTCGCTTGAAGGGAATCACCTTTCCAGCGAAGGCAAGCGACCTTCTGCCCGAGAACTTCCCCCTCCTCGCCAAGGTGATCCAGGCCATCCGCGAGCTCCCCGGCGCGGCCCTGACCATCGAGGGCCACACCGATTCGCAGGGCGACGCGGTCAAGAACCTGGCGCTCTCCGAAGCGCGGGCGCAAGCGGTCCGCGCTTATCTGGAGGCCAACCTCGATCTCTCCGATCGTTTGGTGAGCGCGGTCGGGCACGGCGAGGATAGCCCCATCGCCTCCAATGACACCGAGGAGGGAAGGGCGCAGAACCGGAGGATCGATCTCGTCTTCGATGCTCCGGCGCTGATCGGCGAGTAGAAGTTGGCGGTCGCCGCCGCCTTCGAGTTCGGCTGCAGTTAGCGAGAGACGACGAGCTTGGTGCGGGCGTCCCAGCCGGTGCCGCGCGCGTGAAGCAGGTAAACGCCCGCGGGGAGCCTCGCACCGCGCAGATCCCGGCCATCCCATGCCACGCGATGCGGGCCGGCGGCGAGTGAACCCAGGCCGAGGCGCGCCACCTCACGCCCGCTCGTGCCGTAGACATCGAAGACGACCGGTCCTGCCGCCGGAACCGAGAGCTCGATCGTTCCCGGGAAGGAGAACGGGTTCGGGCTCACGCCAAGGAGCGTGGTGAGCGGGGGCGCGGCGTCCGGATCCACGGCCACCAGCGAGTAATTGATGGCATCGAGGACTCGGATGCGGCCGAATCCGCGGTTGTTGTCCGGATTCGCCGCGGTGTCGGCGGTGAGCATGAGCACCTGGCGCACGCGCATCGCCGGCCAGTTGGGATGAGCGTCCAGGACGAGCGCCGCGGCGCCGCCGACTAGCGGCGTCGACATCGATGTCCCGGAGAAATCGTCGTAGGTGTTCGTCCCGGCGGGCGTGGCGCAATGAGTGCCGACCCCGCGGGCGCAGACCTCGGGCTTGATCCGGCCGTCAAACGTCGGCCCGTGTGAGGAGAACTCCGCGATGACGTTCATGTCGTCGACCGCACCGCAGGCAAGCACCGAATCGGCATCCGCCGGGGCGATGATGAAGAACCAATCCTGGGTGCCCTCGTTGCCGGCGGCGGTGGCGACCAGGATGTTGCGGCTCGCCGCGATATCGGCGGCATTGGTGGTCACCGCGGTGTTACCGTCCATGTCGGCGTAGGTGTACCAGTCGAGGTAACCGAGCGAGCTCGAAATCACCTGGGCGCCGAGGGAGTCGGCCCATTCGCTGGCCGCCAACCAGTGGTCTTCTTCGATCGGCTGCTCGTCGGCCACATCCTCGGTCTTGGCGATGGCGAAGGTGGCGCCGTAAGCCGGCCCGTAGAGCTGACCCGGACTCGTCCCGCCGAGCGCCGACCACGTGTAGGTGCCGTGGTTGTGTTGGTTGGGCGGGTCTCCGGTCTGGTTCTGGGTATTGAAATCACCTTGAATGAAGTCGCGTTCGGCGATGAGGCGTCCCGAGTTGCGGATGGCGGCGAAGGTCTCGTGATCCTTGAAGTAGCCGGTGTCGAGCATCGCCACGATCACGCCTGCCCCGGAAAAGCCGAGGTCGTGGGCAGTCGTGACCTGGATCTCGTCGAGCTGGCTCTCCGAAGGTCCGTAGTTGAGGAGATGGGCGCCGGCGGTGGCAACCGCCGTCGAGGGCGGGGTCTTGGGGAGCGGAGCGCGCCGAGAACGGGCGACCGGCATGAGCCGCGAGACCTCCGGGAGATCGGCAATGCGATGGAGCTCGGCCGAGGTCGCCTCGACGCTGACCGCATTGAGCCAACGGCTCGGATGCCGGACCCGAGCGCCGGTCTTCACCACCTGCTGGATGTAGTCGGCTCGTACCGGCAGATCGAGGTAGTCGACCTTATACGCGCCTCCGAGGACCTCTCGTCGTGCCAGGCCGGCGGGCGTCAGATGGTCGCTAGCGACCCGGCGGGCGGCGGCGAATTCGCCATCCGAGCGAACCCCCTTGTCGGCGAAGAAGACCCAGGCGACGATCACCGCCTCCCGAGGGGCGTCCTGAGTGGCGGAGCGATGCGTGGCGGCCAGGGACTCGAGCCGGGCCAGATCGGCGGTGAGAATGTGGGGGTCGTGCCGCAACACCCTCCACGACTGGTCAAAGGGCGCCGCTCCGGCGCTCTGAGCGGCGAAAAGCGCTAGACAGAGGGGAAGGAGGACGCGACCCGGGCGAAACGACAGGAGGGAGGACCCTAGGGTGACGGCGATGGGCCGCATGAGACGATCTCCTCGGGACAGCTGGGGGGGTTGAGTGGGGTCACGACGAAGTCTAGCCTCTCTCCAGAGATCGGTCCAGAAGCGGGTGAGGGAGGGTATCGCCCCTCTTCTTGATCTGCGGCAACGCTCTTGTGCCGGAGTGGTGGAATGGTAGACACGCCGCCCTCAAAAGGCGGTGACCCTTTGGGTCATGCGGGTTCAACTCCCGCCTCCGGCACCAACCAACCATCGATTTCAGCGGTGACCATTCCTCCCCAGGGTGACCGTTCATCGGCGGCCACTTTCGCGGTGGTGGTGCGGTAGCGGTGGGACGCCCCCGCCTGTGCTATCCTGCCACGCTCGTCGCTTGTGTCGTGGCGGCGCGGAGTTTCGTGGGCCCGGGTGCGGCGCCGGTGGTTCGTGGCGCCCCCCGGTGCGGCGGCGCAGCAATGGTCGTGGCTGTGGGGCTGTAGCTCAGCTGGGAGAGCGCTTGTCTGGCAGACAAGAGGTCACGGGTTCGATCCCCGTCAGCTCCACCATCGAATGAAGTCAGGCCCGGAATAGCTTGAATCCTCACCAGTTCCGGGCCTGCTCCTGAAAGGGCGATGTCCGGGAGCCCCACCCCCATACCCATTTGGGAAGCGAAACGCGAAGCCCGGCGTGTCGACCGCGCCGCCGAGTCCTCCGGAGAATCATCTGCCGGGGAAGGCGCCACGACTTCCGCGGCCCCCCGCTTCCGGATCCTCATCGCCGACCCGGTGGCCCCGGAATGCGTCGCCGTCCTCGCCGCCGACCCGCGCGTGGCGGTGGATGAGCTTCCCGGGCTGAGCGCCGAGGATCTCGTCCACCGCATCGGCGACTACGACGCGCTCATCGTGCGCAGCGGCACCCAGGTCACCCGGACGATCATCGAGGCGGGAACCCGCCTCAAGGCCATCGGACGCGCCGGCACCGGGGTCGACAACATCGATGTCGAAGCGGCGACCGCGCGTGGGGTGGTGGTGATGAACGCTCCGAGCGGCAACACCATCGCCGCCACCGAGCACACGCTGTCGATGATGCTGGCGCTCGCGCGCCGCATCCCCGAGGCCGATCGCTCGCTCAAGGCGGGAGAGTGGCGAAGGGGCCAGTTCATCGGAGTCGAGCTCATGGGCAAGACTCTCGGAGTCCTGGGGCTCGGTCGGATCGGGCGCGAGGTGGCCAAGCGCGCCGCCGCTTTCGGTATGCGCATCATCGCTCACGATCCCTACGTGGCACCGGGGCCGCTCGAGATGCCGGGGGTCGAGATGGCCCCGTTCGAGACGCTGCTCGCCGAATCCGACTTTCTCACCCTCCATGTTCCGCTCACTCCCGACACGCATCACCTGATCGGCCAGGCGGCCTTCGCCCAGATGAAGCCGGGTATGCGGCTCATCAATGTCGCCCGCGGCGGCGTGGTGGATGAAGGGGCGCTCCTCCAGGCCCTCGAGTCGGGTCGGGTGGCGGGGGCGGCGCTCGACGTGTTCGAAGAGGAACCACCAGGCCGAAACCCACTCTTGGTGCGCGACGACATCATCGTCACTCCCCACCTTGGGGCGTCGACGCGCGAGGCCCAGGAGCTCGTGGCGGTGGCGGTCGCCGAGCAGGTGCTCGACTATCTGCGTGGCCGGCCGGCGCGGAATGCGGTCAATCTCCCGCCGCTCACGCCGGAAATGGGGGAGCGGGTACGGCCCTTCATTGCACTGGCGGAGCGGCTTGGGGCGATGCAGGCGCAACTTGCCACCGGACCGCCGCGCGCGGTGCACGTGCGATTCGCCGGTGAGGTGACGGAGCTCGAGACCGAAGTCATCGCCCTCGGGCTCTATAAGGGACTTCTTGTCCACAGCCTCGGTGATCGGGTCAACGTCGTCAATTGCCGGAACATCCTTCGAGAACGGAATGTGACCGTGAACCACACCCGTTCCGATGACGCCGGAGAATTCTCGAGCCTCATCCAGGTGACGGTGGAGAGCGAAGGCGGCACGCACACGCTCGGCGGCACGTTTCGCCGGGATTCGAGTTTTCGGCTCACCGAGGTCGACGGTTATCCGATCGATGCCGGCCTCTACGGCTCGATGATCGTCCTCAAGAACCTCGACGTCCCCGGAGTCGTCGGCCGGCTCGGCACCATCTTGGGCAATCGCCGAGTGAATATCGCTTTCATGACCTGGGGACGGCGAGGGGAGCGGGGTCAGGACGCGCTCACCGTCATCAACATCGATTCGCGTCTCGGTCCGGAAGCGATCCAGGAGTTGGCTGCCGATCCCACCGTGCTCTGGGTTCGGGAGGTTGCCTTGCCCCTCGCGGCGCGCACCGGGGACTGATTCGGCGAGTCTCTCGGCGAGCAACCTCGCGCCGAGCAGGCAATCGCGCCGGCCCTTTCCCATCCCCGCCACGATGTCGTTGCGGGTCGAACCTTCATCCGGTAGTCTGCCCGGCCTAACGCCTGTTTTTCGCCCCAGAAAGCGCCGGGCCATGGCCACCTTCGAGACCGTGGGTTCCGAGAGGCCGTCGAGTCTCGCCCCCTTCCACCGCACCCAGCTCGCCTGCGGGGTTCCGCTCATCGTCCGCGAGATGGCGCACGCACCGGTGACCAACGTCTCGATCTGGTGCCGGACGGGCTCGGCCCACGAGCCGCCCGAGCTGAGCGGAATCTCGCACTTCCTCGAGCACATGTACTTCAAGGGCACCGAGCGCTTCGGTCCGGGGGAGATGGACAAGGTGATCAAGGGACTCGGCGGATATAACAACGCCGCCACGTCGGTCGAGTACACCAACTACTACGCCACGGTCCCCGCCGAGAACTATCCCCTGGCGCTCGAGGTGCTGGCCGATGCTCTCCTCCATTCTCGCTTCGATCCGGCGGAAATCGACCGCGAACGACAGGTCGTCATCGAAGAGATGGGGCGTAAGGAGGATGATCCCCCCGGAAAACTGTTCGTCGAGTTCCAGAACGATCTCGGTGACTCCACGCCCTATGGGCGGCCCATCCTCGGCACCGCGACGAGCCTCGCTCGCATCGACCGTGAGGCCTTCCTCGGCTATCTCCGGCAGCGCTATACCGCCCCCAATCTCTGCCTCATCGTCGCCGGCCGGGTGGACCGTTATGAAGTGGCGGCGCGGGCCGAATCGGCGCTCGCCGATACCCCTCAGGGGTCGGCCAACCAGGTGGGCGGTTTCGGCTGGACGCCACTTACTCGAAAGGAGCGGCGAGTCCAGCGCGATGTCAATCACTCTTACCTCATGTTCGGGTTCCGCACTCCCGGGCTCGTCGACCAGGACGCCGCCTTTGCCCTCGAGATGGCGAGCGCCATGCTTGGGAGGGGTCGGAGCTCGCGGCTCGTCCAGCGACTCCGGGAAGAGCTCGGCATCGTGAGCGGGGTTTCTGCCTGGAGTTGGGACTTGAGCCGTGGTGGGATGCTCGTGGTCAGCGCGGGCTGCGAACCCGATCGGGAATCTCAGGTGCGCGGAGAAATCGAATCGGCGCTCGATAAGCTGAGGCGTGAGCTGGCGAGTATGGAGGAGTTCGAGCGCGCTCGTACCGTCTGCGCCGCCGACTTCCACTTCTCGACCGAGACCGCGGGAGATGTCGGCGGCACCCTCGGTCACTTCCATGTCGCCACCTGCGCCGAGGACGCGATCGAGTATCTGCAGCGACTCCGGCGAGTCACCCCGGAGGCGGTGCGCGATGCGGCACGCGCCTGGCTCGATCTCGAGCATGCGGTAATCACGGTGTTGAGCCCGGACGATGGCCGTCGCGGATGAATGAGGCGGCCGGAGGAAGAGCGGTGCGAGTAGCCGATGCGCATGGTGTGGAACGGCGCGTTCTCGGCTCGGGGCTCGTCTTCGTCGGCCGCGATGCCATCGAGAACGACATCGTGGCGATCAAGCTTCACGTGCGCGTCGGTTGTCTGGAGGAGGGCGAATCCGAAGCCGGATTGGCCGCCCTTCTGGGACGCATACTTCTCAAAGGCACCGAGCGGCGTACCGCTGCGCGCCTCGCCGCCGACATCGAATCGCTGGGAGGGCGATTGACGACGGGAGGCACGAAGGAAGCCGCCACCATTTCACTACTTTGCGCGCGCGAGGTTCTTGATCCCTGTCTCGATCTCCTCATCGAAGTTGTCACCGTCCCGACATTCCTCGAGTCGGAGCTCGAATCCGAACGACAGGCGACGCTCGCCCGCATCAGGGCGCGCCGCGATCACCTTCTCGGACAGGCCTTCGATCTCCTGCACGAGCTCTATTACGGGCGCCATCCCTATCACAAGCCGACCCTCGGGTACGAGACCACGGTGAAGACGTTCCGCCGCGCCGATGTCCGTCGTCTTTATGAACGGACGATGACCGCCGGCAACATGGTGGCCTCGGTGGTGGGGCGCGTCGATCTCGATCACGTCGCCAGTCGCCTCGAAGGCGAGCTCGCGGCGCTACCGCGGGGGGAGGCCCTAGCGAGGTCCGACGTCCCTGCCCCCGCTGCCGGCGAAGAAGCGATCGAACGCCGTGACGTCCAGACGGCCTGGATTGCAATCGGCTACCCGGCGCCGCCGATGGGGCATCCCGATTCGGCGGCAATGGCGATCTTTTCTTCCGTGCTCGGTGGGTCGATGGATTCCCGTCTCTTCACCGAGCTCCGAGACAGGCGAGGACTGGCTTACGAAATCGGATCGTTCTACGCGGGCTATGTAGGCCCGGCGTTTCTTGCCGCGTATATGGGAACACGCAGCGCACATGCCGCCGAGGCCAGGACCGGACTCATCGCCGAGGTGGAGAGGCTCCGCGATGGCGGTCCGAGCCGCGAGGAGCTTGATCGAGCGCGCAACTTTCTGCGCGGCACCCATCTCATGGCTCAGGAGCGCAACTCGAATCGGGCTTCGAGCTACGGGCTCAACGAGCTTCTCGGCCTTGGCTATGATTATGGCGATCGATTCCTCGCCGCGCTCGACGAGGTAAAGACAGTGACCGTTCGCCAGGTGGCCGATCGATGGATTCAGCGCCCATCGGCGGCGGCCGTGTTGCCAAGCTCGACGGACACGGCCAACTCGGGCGAAGCAGTGAACTAGACGGTGGCCCCCCGGGTGCGGACTCCATGAATGTCGCTTATTACGTCCTCTTCGTTCCTGTCATCCTGTGGGCGCTATCCTTCCATGAGCTTGGGCACGCGTGGGTGGCGCTGCGCCTAGGCGATCCCACCGCCCGCGACCTGGGTCGCATCAGTTTGAACCCCCTCCGTCATCTCGATCCGCTCGGCACATTGATGATGTTCTTTGCCGGATTCGGTTGGGCAAAGCCGGTGCCGGTCGACTATCGCAATCTCCGGAACCCCTTGCGGGACGGCCTGTGGATCGCGGCGGCGGGCCCCGCGGCCAATCTCATCACCGCTCTCGGCTGCGGCCTCCTCATCCAGGGAATCTACAGAAATGAACCTGTCATCAGCTTTCTCGGACAAGCATCGAGCGCGGTGTTGCAGCTCTTGGTCCTATCCGTTCAAGTCAACCTCGCCCTTTGCGTTTTCAATCTGATCCCTCTTCACCCTCTCGACGGCTCGCGGGTGCTCAAGGGTCTAGTCTCCGAGCGAACCGCGGAGTCGCTCGAGCGCTGGGACATGGCCGGACCGATGCTCCTCATGCTCCTTATCTTTGCCGGACGTGCGAGTGGTGTCGATCCGCTCGGATTCTTGATGGGCCCCGTGGTGCGGACTCTCCGCGGCGTTGTCACCGGAGGAATCCTCTAGGCCGCCAGAGCGTTGTTCTTCGTGGTGGTGACAAATGCGAGGAGCTTGCCACCAACGAGTGATCCATCTAAAGCGCAGCGGTTGCTCGCGCAGTTCCGAGTGAATAAAGGGCACGATTTCATTGACGTGGCGATTGGGCGACCACGTCGTTGTCACTTTTGACAACGAGAGATGCATAGTGCCTGGGCCTTTCCGGAAGCTGCATCCGTTTTGGTTCTTTTGGGCAGGATTTGAGCCCAGTTACGGGTTTTCCCTAACGTGGGAATGGCTCGCTCTTTGCAAATCAATATTAATGGATGGCGCCAGCGCGGACGGACGGCGCGGAGGGTTGACGACAACGTCTGCGCACTGAAGCTGAGCGGCGACCCGAGGGAACGGACAATGTTTGCGCATGAGAGGGGGACAGCTCGGCGGGAGGCGACCGCGTTTGCGGACGGAGTCGGGGACACGTGGGCGGGAGGGCGACCGCGTTTGCGGACGGAGTCGGGGACACGTGGGCGAGAGGGCGACCGCGTTTGCGGATGGAGTCGGGGACACGTGGGCGGGAGGCGACCGCGTTTGCGCAGAGTGGGGGGACGGTTCGGCGGGAAGGCGACAACGTCTTCCCTTCAGATGGGAGGCCGCGCCTGGAGGCGGGGGGCGACAGGACGCGTGGGGGCAGGGAGCTCGGGACTCTCGCCCAGGGCGGTTAGTCACGATGGCGGTTAGCGACCAGGGGGCAGGGCTCCCTCAGCGCCCTTGCACCACCCCAGCCGCCGCGGCTAGGATGCGGGGCGATGGATCTCGATCTCCGCTCCTCCGACCGCGATGGGTTGCGTTTCAAGCTCGCGACCTTCGAGGGGCCCCTCGATCTCCTCCTTCATCTCATCAAACGCGATGAGATCGACATTTACGACATCCCCATCGCCCATATCACCCATCAGTATCTGGAGACGATACAGGCGATGCAGATTCTCGATCTCGAAGTCGCGGGCGAATTCCTGGTCATGGCGGCCACCCTGATGCGGATCAAGGCCCGCATGCTCCTTCCCCCAAGCCCGCTCGACGAGGAGGGGGAGAAGGAAGGGGATCCGCGCGAGGAGCTGGTCCAGCGTCTCCTCGAATACCGCAAATTCAAGGAGGTCTCCGTCACTCTACGCGAGCACGAGGAGCATCGGTCGCTCATCCATTCCAAGGGCTACACCCCGCGGGTGGAGTCGAGCGAGCTATTGCCTCTCAAGCCAACCTCTCTCTTCCAGCTCATGGA
>JBIOUT010000040.1:0-6794 GCA_044867365.1 Candidatus Eiseniibacteriota bacterium
GGAGACGATCGAGGCGGGGATGCGGTTCTCGGGATTGAGAAGCTTGAGGGCCACGATCGTACCGGTGTCGATCGGGAAGCCGTGATAGTTGACCGTGCTCGCCGTCAGGCCGCACTCGGCGGCGGACTCCGCGTAGGCATGACTGAAATCGGCGTCGATCTTGAACTCGTAAGGGATCTCCCCGAGCTCGTACCAGTTCTGGTCCACATGCAGCCACTTGGGCTTGGGATCGCTCTGGAAGAGATGTCCGATCACCGAGAGCCACTGCGTGGAGTAGATGAGCAGGAGGTCGGCACCGGATGTCTTGAGCTCCTCGGCAAGCCGCTCGTAGCTCCGCCGGAGCGAGAGCCATCCCGGCGACCGCTCGGGGGCGAGTAGGATGTGCGGCTGGCCGGGAACGACGAGCGCGCGTTCGAGGTATCGCCGGGGATCGAGGGCGGAATCCATCATCGCCTCCCCTCCCCGTTGCCTGCGGGAACGGTGCCGCCGCGCGTGACGTGGTTCCATTCGACCACGGCGTTGCCGGTTCCGATCACCGTCCAGTAGCCGTGGACCTCGGCCGGATAGTCGGGGAAGTCGAGCCCGGCCAGCATCCACGAGAGCGCCCCCGCCTTGACCTCCGACTCGGCCATGTCCATGAACTCGGGGAGAACGGCGGTCAGCTCTCGGGTGCGCCCTCCTTTCATCAGGCTCAGGATCTTCATGTCCCACAGATACTGGCCGTGGCTGTAGACATGCTCTTTCGACATGTCCTCGGGAGGATCGACTTTGGCGGTGAAATGCCGGTGCGAGAGCGTGTTCGAGGCGAGAAGCACTGCCCGCCGGCCCATCTTCTCCACCGCCCGGCGGGTCGCATGTCCCAGGGTGACCATCTGCGCCTGACCGACCTCGTTGGAATAGTAGTAAGGGGAGTTGTTGGAGGAGAGGCCGACGATCGGGATATCCCAGGCCGGGTTGATCATGTGACAGGAGGTGATGGTGCCGTAGTCCACCCGGAAGTTCGGGTTCCGCATCATCTTGGTCATGAGCCCCGCTTGGCGGGCCTCGCCGGCGATGGCTTCGGCCAGGTCGACGTCGACCGTCAGGTCATAGCGATAGCGAAAGATGTCGGGGAAGATCGGATCCACCGACAGCCCGTGGAACTCGCGCACTCCGAGGAAATGATGCCCGATGATCGTCTGCCAGTGCGGGCTGTGGACGATGAGGACATCCGGCTTGTGAGCGAGCACGTTCTTGCGGCAGCGCTCGTAAGCCCATCTCAGCACCTCCCAGCCGCACTCCGACTTGGGCTCGTTGCGCTCGTGGTTCTCGCCGTAGACGAGATGCGGTGGATGCGGGGCCAGCACTCCGGCGACGATCCGGCCGGGCCCCGACGGCGCCGCCGATCGCTCGCCGCCTGCCGGCTGGGTTGACACTCGGCTCATGCTTTCACTCGTTGCCATCGCCCATCCTCACAGCTTGATGCAGATATTCTTGGGCTCGGTGAAGAACTCGAGCGAGTCGCGGCCGCCCTCACGCCCGAGACCGCTCATCTTCATGCCTCCGAACGGCACCCGGAGGTCGCGGAAGAGCCAGGTGTTGACCCATACCGTCCCCGCGTCCAGGCGGCCCGCCACCCGGTGGGCGCGCTTGAGGTCATTGGTCCAGACGCTGGCGCTCAGCCCGTAGCGGGTGCCGTTGGCCAAGGCAATGGCCTGCTCCTCGCCAGCGAAGGAGGTGACCGTCACCACCGGACCAAAGATCTCCTCCTGCATCACCCGCCCTTCCGGCTTGAGCCCGGTGAGAACCGCCGGCTCGAGAAACGCCCCGCCGGCGAGATGGGGAGAAAGTCCCGAAGGACGGCGGCCGCCGCAGTGAATGGTGGCTCCCTCGGCCGCAGCGAGCTCGAGATAGCCCGTCACCTTAGCCAGGTGACCGCTCGAGATGAGCGCACCGAAATCGGTCGAGGGTTCGAGAGGATCGCCGATCCGCACCCGGCGGGCGCGCTCGACGAGCCCGGTCACCACCCGCTCGTAGATCGACTCTTCGGCGAAGATGCGGGATCCCGAGAGACAGACTTGTCCTTGATTCATGAACGCCGCCTGCATCGAGACATCGAGCGCAGAATCGAGATCGGCGTCGCCGAAGATCAGGTTCGGGTTCTTGCCTCCGAGCTCGAGAGAGACTTTCTTGAACCGCGGCCCCGCCGATTCCATGATCGCCGTGCCGGTCGCGGTGCCGCCGGTGAACGAGATCGCCCGCACGTCGGGATGGGCGACAAGGGCCGACCCGGCCCCCGGGCCCAGGCCGTGCACCAGGTTGAAGACTCCGGCCGGGAGCTTGGCCGCATGGCAGATCTCGGCGAGGGCGCTCGCGGTGAGCGGAGTCAGCTCCGACGGCTTGGCGACGCAGGTGTTGCCGGTCGCCAGAGCGGGGGCCACCTTCCAGGTGAGGAGATAGATGGGCAGGTTCCACGGCGAGATGAGCGCCACCACCCCGAGCGGCCGGCGCAGAGTGTAATTGAGGGCGGCGCCGTCGGTCGGGTGACACTCGCTCGCCTCATGCAATATGGCTCCGGCAAAGAAGCGAAAATTGGCGATCGCCCGTGGAATATCGAGGCGGCGGGCGAGGCTGAGCGGCTTGCCGGTGTCCCTGGCCTCGAGCACCGCGAGCTCCTCCGCCCGATCTTCGATGCGCCGGGCGATGTCGAGAAGGAAGCGCGATCTCTCCTGAGCGGGAGTGGCGGCGAACTCGGGGAAGGCTCGCCGCGCCGCCTCGACCGCGTCATCGACATCGGCGGCGTCGCTATCGGGGAAGCGAGCAATCACCTCGCCGGTGGCCGGATTGAGATCATCGAGGAAGCGCCGGCTCCGGGGCGGATGGAAGGCGCCGTCGATGTAGTTGCCGATGTCGGCGACCCCCGGCGCGGCCTGAGTACCCAACGCTTGCACGGTACCGGCCATCACTCGCTCCGCTCTCCCCCGCCGGCATCTCCGGACAGGAAGTCCTCGGGGTTGAAGAACCAGCGGTCGACGTCCGGATCCCATTCATCCCAGGGCTCGACCTGTTCGATGCGATCGCGCAGCCGCGGCGGGATGACGTTGGCCACCGTGTACGCCTTCTGGCGGTGAAGGATGTAGGGATTCCGCAGGCTGAAGCCGAGCACTCCGAGGATGAGACGGGCCACGTACCAGGCGCCCTGCGGGTCCCAGCCATGGGCGATCTTGATCACGATCCCCAACCCCTCGGGGAAATCGGGATGCTGGATCGCGAGGCCGAGAAGGCCGTCGGCTCCCTCCTTGGCCAGCACCTTCCCGCCGCATGACTTGATGATCGTCGAATCGAGGCGGTTGAACCCCCCGATGAGATCGGGGAAGTTGATCATTGCCTCCCACACCCAATCCTTCTCCCGCTCGGTGACGAGGGTCGCATAGAGCGCGGCCAGCTCGTTCACCGTCATGCTCAGGGTCGGCAGTCCGCAGCCGTCCTTTGCGATGTGCTCCACCCTCCAGTCGGCCCCCAGGTAGCGGCGGATGAGCCGGATGTAATCCTGAGTGAAATCATGGTGCGGCCAGACATAGCCGATGCGCGACCAGCCCTTGAGCTTGCAACCGCGAACGATGCCGGCGTGCTCGCCGGAGCAGGTGTGATACCAGCGGCGCGGACGGCGGACTTGCCGGCCGAACTGAATCAGGGGGAGGGCGAAGGGGCATTGCATGAGCCCCATTTCGGCGTCGCTCAAGATCGATTTCACCACCCGCACATGCTCCGCATCGCCGTTGTGCGAGGAGACGACGATCGCCTTCTGCTCCGGGTTGAGGGCTTCGGCGAACTCGGCGGCGAAGACCTTGAGCGCGATCGGCTTCATCATCGATCGGCCGTAGCAGCGCACATTGCCGCCGAACGAGTGCACAAGCCGGCGCCCCGACACCCACGCCACCGCTCCATGGATGGTGTTCTCGGCGACTTCGTTGCGCCGGTATTCGACGAGCGGCTCCCAGACCGAGGAGCCGAGGCTTGACGCCTCGCCGAGGATGAGCCCCTCGGTGCGAGGCACAGGGTCCGATCCGAGATCTTTCTCCGCCATCGCCCTGCGCAAGGTGGAGATCGAGTTCATCTCACCAGCGCCCCTTGAACCTGCGGCGCCACCCGCTCCATGAAGAGCTCCATGCTGCGCACGACTTCGGGAGAATTGTGGTTGTTGAAATCGAACCAGAGCATGAGCCGATCCTCGGGGTTGAAGCGAGTGCGGATCGTCTCGACGATCGCCTGCGAATCGCCCACCAGGGCGTTCGAGACCGCTTGCTTGACCTTTTCCGGGTCGAGCGTCCCCTCGAGAGCTCGCCAGTAGTTGGCGAGCGCCTCCTCGGCGGCCTGGGCGGCGCGAGCCAACCGTTCGCTCCGGCTGACCCCCGCATCCTCGTTGATGAAGACGAGAACCGTCCGCGGCATATAGGCCCGCTTCCAGGGCCCCCCGTCCGGGTGATAGGCATCCTGCATCCTTTGATTGGTGCTCTCGATGATGTCGCTCGGAGTGATCGAGAGATTGAAGACGCCGACCGGCAGGAAGCGATTGGCAAAGATCTGAACCTCGGGGTCGTGCGAGCCGATCGTCAGGCGACAGTGCTCGAGCGTCGCGTCCCGCGGGACGATGGCGACGTCGGGAAACTGATAAAAGTTGGGAAGCGTGATCGCTTCGGCGCTTCGCCCGTGAGCGGCCAGCACCTGCTGCCAGTCCTCGTCGCGCCTGAAATCCTGTCGCCGAATGACCATGGGTTCGATGGCGTCGGAGCTCAGAGTCTCCCCGCGCAGCAGGCGTAGGAAAACTTCAGTGGCCTGGCGGAAGACCTTGTTCTTGACCGCGCTCCAGGCCGCCAGCTCGACCGCGCTCCGCGGCACCACTCCGTAGGGCACATTGATGAAGGGAAACCGGCCGGCGGCGAAGCCGACTTCGATGTGGCGTTTCTCGTTGCGATTGAAGTCGTGCAAGCTGAGAAAGAAACGGATGCGCTCGGCCTGGGCGATGGGACCGCCGTTGCAGAGGATGTTGAGGACGGCCGACCCCATATGGAGGCGGTCGGTGATCGCGAACACCTTCTGGGTCAGCTGCAGAAAATCGACATTGACCGCGATCTCCCCCTTGAAATGGGGGATGACCGGAGCCGGATTCCGCTTTTGAACCTCGCACGAAAGATGACTCTCGGCCACCCATCCGGTGCCGAATCCGAGGCGGTCGGCGGCGCGCACCTGCTCGAAGAAGTTCTCGAGCATCACCCGCTCGCTGGGGATGACCCCGTCAACTTCGGTCTGGCAGACGGAGAAGAAGATATCGAAGAGCATCCCCGTCTCCTTTGACTCGCTCCCTATAGGCTCGCGATCCGGCCGCCGTCGACCGGCAGATGAATGCCGGTGACGTAGCTCGCCGCCGGCGAAGCCAGGAATCCGACCGCGGCGGCGATCTCCTCCGGCCGGGCGAATCGACCCGCCGGCGCCGCCGCCCGCCATTGGGCGAGAACCGCCTCAACATTCTGGCCGCTGCGGCCGGCCATCGCTTCGGCGATCGAGCGGAGCCGGGCGGTGTCCGTGTATCCGGGAAGCACGTTGTTGACCGTGATCCCGAACGGGGCCACCTCGCGCGCCAGGCTCTTGGCCCAGGACGCCATGGCTCCCCGCACCGTGTTCGACACGCCCAGGTTGGGAATCGGTTCCTTGGCGGAGGTCGAAATGATGTTCACGATCCTGCCGAACCCCGCTTCCTTCATCGCCGGGACGAGGAGGCGGGCGAGGAGATGCGAAGCAAGCACATGGGTACGGAATGCGACGAGAAAGGCCTCGCTCTCCGCCTCGAGGATGGGCCCGGGAGCCGGCCCACCGGCATTGTTGATCAGCACATGCACCGGCCCATTGGACTCGATCTCGCGTCTCACCGCCTCTTCGAGGCGCGCATGATCGGAAAGATCGAGGGCGATGATCGAAGGACGAGCCGCCGCCTGGATCTCATCGCGAAGCTTGGCCAGCCGGTCGGCGGAGCGGGCGAGCAGGATGAGATTCGCCCCTTGCGAGCCGAGCTGACGGGCGACGGCGGCGCCGATCCCCTGGCTCGAGCCGCAGACGAGAGCGCGCTTTCCGGTCAGGCGGAGGTCCAATCCCCCCATCACCACCTCGGTCCGCGGTTCGACCTGGGTCATGCGTGGCACTCGTTCAACATGCGTGATTCGTTCAATAGGCGTCCCCGAGGGTGCTCCGCACCTCCCAGAGCTCGGGGAAGAACGGGAGGCGGGCTCGGGTCTCGAGGAACTTCACTCCGCTCGAGCCTCCGGTGCCGGGCTTGTCTCCGATCGTCCGCGCCACCATGGCAATGTGGGTCGAACGCCACAGGTTGAAGAGCGCGTCGAGGTCGAGCATGGTCTCGAACATCAGAACCCAATGATAGTTCTCGCTCGGCTGCTCGTAGATGCGCCGGATCTGGGCCAGCAGGCTCTGATTGAGCGTATGTGGCTTGGTCACATCCCGGTTGAGAAGAGAATCGTCGACGGCGTATCCCGCTCGCGCCAGACAATGGATGAACTCGTCATACACCGAAGGCGCTTCGTAACGCCGCTTGAGCGCCGCCAGGGCCTCCGGCTCACCGGCAAAGTACTGGAAGAAGGCCGCGTCCTTGAGCCCATAGAGGAACTCGATCTCGCGGAACTGGGCCGACTGGAAGCCGCTCGCCGGCTTGAGCCGATCGCGGAAGCCGGCGAATTCGACCGGAGTCAGGGTGGACAGGAGCCGGATCTGGCTCACCAGCAGATCGATGATCGCATTCAGGCGTT
>JBIOUT010000041.1:0-2431 GCA_044867365.1 Candidatus Eiseniibacteriota bacterium
GAATACCGCTGGCAGCTGTGGAGTGGAATGGACGCCGTACTCTTCGGCGACGAAGGACAGGTGTTCGACAATCTCGAGGACGAGTTCCGATTCTCCGCTTTGCGTACGAGCTACGGAGGTGGCTTTCGCCTCAAATCGCGGGCGGGCGTGTTCATGCGCTACGAGGTGGGTCACTCCCAGGAAGGGACCCGCCATTTCATCAAGTTCGATCAGGGTTTCTGAAACGCCGACGATGAACCGACGCAGGCATCGGCTGTCCACCGGTTGCGGCTCTATTCGTCTTCTCGTTCTCGCGATCGGGGCGGGCCTCGCTCATCCGCCGCTCGCTCCGGCGTTCGCGGAGGTGAGCGGCGATTCGGTCGCCGCCGCCCCAACCCCACCCTACGTCGTTCCCGGGCTGATTGTAGACGCCGGCGACCGCTCGAGCATCCCCGAGCCGGCGGAGAGATCGGTCTCCGGCTATTACGATTTCATCGACAAGACCTTCTTCCATTCGGTGAAGCAGGCCTTCGACATGCCGCGCAACTTTCGGCGGCTGGCTCGCAAGCCGAAAGAGGCCGGAGACGTCAACGCGTTCGATGAAGCTCCCAACTCGACCTGGTTCACCAACCGGATCTTCTTTTTCCCACCCTCGCCGGAAGAGGTGGCTCGCGGGCCGAACCGGGGTGATGGGCCCGACCTCACCGGCAACTGGGAAGTCACCCGCGGCAAGACACAGGGGGTCACCCCCGGCTTCAACATCAAGGATGCGAGCGGCGACGTCTATGTGATCAAGTTCGACCCACCCGAGTGGGCGGAAATGGCGACCGGCGCCGAGATCATCTCGACTAAGATCTTCTATCTCGCCGGCTACAACTGCCCCGAGAACTACCTGACCTCACTCGACCCCGACCGGATCACGGTGTCGTCCAAGGCCAAGTTCATCGACTCGCTCGGGGTCAGGCGGCCGATGACCCGCGAGGACGTTCTCGGATTGATCGCTCCGATACCCCGCCAACCGGACGGCACCATCCGGGTCCTCGCATCCAAGTTCATTTCCGGGGCGATCAAGGGCCATTTCGACTACGTCGGATGGCGGAAGGATGATCCGAACGACCTCATCCGCCATGAGCACCGCCGGGTGTTGCGCGGGATGCATCCGATCGCCGCCTGGACCTTGCACAACGATGTGCGCAGCATCAACAACCTGGAGAGCTACGTGACCGATGCCGCAGGCCGAAGCTACCTCCTCCATTACATGCTCGACTTCGGAGCGACCCTGGGCAGCGCGAGTCTCTTTCCGAATCTGATCTACGAGGGGCACGAGTACGTCCTGGACGGCGACGAGATTGCCAAATCCTTCATCACCCTGGGCGTCTACCGGCGGCCCTACGAAGGCCGCAAGCTGACGATGACCCCGGCGATCGGATACTTCGAGTCGGAGACGTTCCATCCCAAGACCTGGAAGCCGAACTTCCCCAACCCCGCTTTCCAGAACGCCACCGACCGCGACCACTACTGGGGAGCGAAGATCGTGATGAGCTTCACCGACCCCATCATCGATCAGCTCGTCGCTCAGGCCCGCTACTCTCGGACCGAGGATGCCCAGTACATGGCCCGCATCCTGCGCGAGCGGCGAGACAAGATCGGGCGCGCCTGGTTCGAGCACGTGAATCCCGCCGACCGCTTCTATGTCACGAAGGGCGGCCAGGGAAACGAGCTCCTCGTGTTCGATGATCTCGCCGTCAACGGCGGACTGGAGAAGGCCGAACCCACCCGCTACCGTTATCGAACGCCGGGGCAGGGGTGGCAAGAGACGGGCGAGCGGGCAGTGCCTCTAGGAACGCCCCCGGAAAACGTAAGGGACGAAAGCCCCCAACGACTCGTTGTCGAGCTCGAGAGTCGCCGTGGAACCCGAGGCTGGAGCCCGACGACACGGATCGAGCTCTTGCGCGGCGATTCGACTCGGCTCACCGGCATTCGCCGCTGAGCCGAGGCCGCTAGAGGCGGGGCCCCGGCCGGCAGCGAAGCCACAGCGCCCCTCATCCACGTCATGGTCTGATGGCGATCAAGCGCCTGGACATGAAAGAGCTGCTGAGCAAGCTCTTCGATATCCGACCGGGAGAGTCGGCCCGCGCCCTTCTCCTCGCCAGCAATCTCTTTCTGATCATCGCCTCCTTCTACATCCTCAAACCGGTGCGCAGCTCGGTATTCCTGGTGAGCTTTGGGCCGCAGCAACTCCCCTATGTCTTCATCCTCATCGCCGTCCTCGGAGGCGGGCTCGCCGCGTCCTATTCCGCCCTCACCCGCCGAATGCGGCTCAACCGGCTGATCATCGCCTCATCCTCGGCGATGGCCGCGGTTCTCGCTCTCTTCCGCCTCCTCCTTCATCTCGACCAGGGGTGGGTGTCTTACGGCTTCTACGTCTTCGTCTCGCTCTACGGCGCCATCA
>JBIOUT010000042.1:0-2408 GCA_044867365.1 Candidatus Eiseniibacteriota bacterium
GCGACCCGGATGGCGTTGAAGGCCTGGCGGCGGGCGCGAGTGGTGGCGCGAGCCGCCGCCTCGCACGCCGACAGGTTGCTGCGATCGCAGCGGAGGAAGAAATCTCTGGCCATGCGTTGCAGCTCGACCGCGTTCTGGAGGATGACCCGAGCGCGCTCACTCTCGGAGGCGGCGATCACCTCCCGAGCCTGGTCGATGACGCTGTCGGTCCGATCCAGCTCTGCCGCCAGTCGGTCGTGAGGATCGGTGACCTGCGCTCCGGCTGGAGCAGGCCGAATCATGAGCAGCGCCAGCGCCAGGGCGGCGACCCAGAGGGCGCCGGCCCTGGCGAAGGCGCCTCGGGTGATGCGATGAGGGTCGGAAGGGCGAGTCATGATCGAGTCCCATTTCAAAGTCGAATCACGCTTCAGGGTCGGGCCAACTCCGGCACCCCGCGCGCCGGAGCCCTGCGGCTTCTCGTCCTCCTCCATCGCAATTGGAGTGCCGGCCGCGGTCGATACCCTTCTCCCTGCCGGGCAAAGACTTGGCGGCTCGGACGAGCGCCGGCCGGTCGCCAGGTGGACGAGAATGGCCGGACCCTGCACCCAGGCGGCCACCGATTTCTCGGCCCGGCTCCAGGTGCTTTCACCCTTTCGCGGCCTGGCTAGGCGACCCGTTCGCCCGGCCTCCCCCGGCGATGCCGTACTTCTCCATTCGGCAATAGAGGGCACGGCGAGTGATGCCGAGGAGACGGGCGGCCTGACTCTTGTTCCCACCGGCGCGCTCGAGCGCCTCGGCGATGAAGCGGGCTTCGAGCTTCTCGAGCTCGATCCCTTCCTCCGGTAGGTGGAGGCCGCTGCGGGCGAGTTCCGCCGCGCCGCTTCCCGATCCCGGAGCCGGCAGAATGATGTGCTCGGCGCTAAATACCGAGCCGCCGGCGAGAATCGTCGCGCGTTCGATGACATTGCGAAGCTCGCGCACATTCCCCGGCCAGTCATAGCTGCGCAGGCGATTCAACACTTCACCTGTAAGACGGACTTCCTCCCCCGGCCACAGATCGGCGAGGAAGCGCCGGGCGATGCGCTCGATATCCTCCCGGCGATCGCGGAGCGGCGGAAGCTCGATCGGAAAGACATTGAGGCGATAATAGAGATCACGCCGGAAGACCCCGTCTCGTATCCCTCCCTCGAGGTCGACATGGGTGGCGGCGATGACGCGGGTATCGACCTTGATCGCATCCGTCGAGCCGACCCGGGTGATCTCGCGCGTCTCGAGGGCGCGCAGAAGCGCCGCCTGGACTCCGCCCGAGATCTCCCCGATCTCGTCCAGGAAGAGGCTGCCGCCCGACGCCGCCTCGAAGAGACCGATCTTGCGCCGGTCGGCGCCGGTGAAGGAGCCTCGCTCGTGACCGAATAGCTCGCTCTCGAGGAGACTCTCGGGCAGTGCCGCGCAATTCACCGCCTTGAACGGGCCGCCGGCGCGTGGCGAGCGGTCGTGGATGGCGCGAGCCACGAGTTCCTTGCCGGTTCCCGACTCGCCGCGAATCAGCACTGTCGCCTCGCTCGTCGCCACCCGCGCGATGAGCTCATGAACACGGCGCATCGCCGCCGATTCACCGACCATCGCCTGCGTCGCCTCGCCTCCCTCGACGAATCGGCGCAGCGCCTGGTTCTCGGCCTTGAGCCCGCGCTTCTCCTCGACCCGCTTGACCAGAAGCACGAGCTCCTCGAGCTCGAAGGGCTTGATCAGGAAGTCGTAAGCCCCGAGTCGCATCGCCTCGACCGCGGTCTGAGTGTCGGCATAGGCGGTGACCATGACCACATCGGTCTCGGGGCTGAGCTCGCGCACTCGCCGCATCAAGGCGAGGCCGTTGACCGGCTGCATGCGGAGATCGGTGAGGAGGAGATCGAAATGCTCGCCGTCGCCGAGAATCTGGAGCGCATGCTCGCCGTTCTCGGCGGTCTCGACCGCATAGCCGGCGTCTTCGAGCTCGCCTCTCACGAGATCGCGCCACTTGCTCTCGTCGTCCACGACCAGGATGCGGGTCAACGCCGCTCTCCCTCCCTTCGCTGCGCTGCGGCCGGTGCCGCCGCTTGCCCCACCGGTTGCGGGACCATGGGAGCGGCCGGCAGCACCACGGTCACCGTCGTCCCCCTCCCCGCGCTCGACTCGATCGACACCGTCCCGCGATGCTCATCGACGATCCGGCGCACCACCGCGAGCCCGAGCCCCGAGCCATCGGCCCGCGAGGTGAAGAAGGGCTTCCAAACTTCGGTCAGGTGGTTCTTCGGGATCCCTTCCCCATTATCGGTCACCGAGACGGTGACCCTCGGGGGGCGATCGACCGAAGTCATCGCCACCACGAGCCGACCACCCCGGGCCATTGCCTGCTTGGCGTTGAGAATCAGATTGAGAAGCACCTGTCGTAG
>JBIOUT010000043.1:0-3395 GCA_044867365.1 Candidatus Eiseniibacteriota bacterium
CAACTGAAGTTTCTCGGCCCGGGCTGGGGCGACAGGGGGGGAGAGTGCCGTGCCCCAGCCCTGGGCCGAGAGCACGAGCAGTAATCAAGGGGACGCGACGGAGAGGTTCTGGCACCAAGCTCTACAACCGGTTCGAGCACCACGTTCGACCCCTGAGACGCGAAGCACAGACCCGAACCACGCCGCGTCCCCTTCCATTTTGATCACCCGGGCGATATCCCGGGTCCCCAGGCGGGTGCCGAGAATCAGCCCTTCCGGCACCCGCTCGTCTTTTGTCACTCTCTCGGCTTCCGCTAGTCCTCCGGGGGCCATTAATCGGGTTCGCGCCCCAAGGAGAACATCGTCTGCAACATGTCTCCGTAGAGAATCTTGTGGTCGAGCTCCTCCTTGGAGAGAAGCGAGTTCTGGTGAAGTCCTTCGAGGACCAGCTCCATGGCGGCGTAGACCTCCCCGTCCTCCCCCTTCCAATGTTTGGCCACGATCTCCCTCAGTCCATTCACCTGGTCGAGCGCCTCCCGGTATTCCGGGTCCGACATCTCATCGCTCAGGTCGAGCTTCTTCCCGCCACTGAACCAGTGGATCACGTCCCGGTAGGGCGACGAGTCATCGATGACCGGAGTCGCCCCCGGATCGCCCGCCGTACCGCCTCCTGACCCGGCTCCGGTCGTCCCTCCTCCCACGGCCTTCCTCCCCCGCCCCCGTGGCCGGTAGGCCTCGGGGAAATAGCGCTTGAAGACCCGTGCCAGGGCCTTGCCGGTGAGGAGCCGTGCCACTTTGGCCACTCCCTCCTGCTCCCCTTCGTAGACGAGCTCGATCTTGCCGGTGAGCGCCGGGAGTGCGGCGTAGAGATCCGAGACCCTCGCCCAGGTGCCCGCCTGCCCACTCCGGGTGGCCCGGCGCTCCATGTTCGAGAGCACGTTCTCGAGAGCGGTGATCGAAAGCCGGGCCGATACTCCCGAGCTCTGATCGACGTACTCGGAATGCCGCGCTTGGAACGTGATCTCCTCGATCGCTTCGCGGAGAAAACGAGGCACCTCGAGCGCCACCCCTGAACCGCGTTTCGCCCATGCCTCCTGCGCGGTGATCCTCATCCCGTCTTCGATAGTGACCGGATAATGGGTGAGGATCTGGGAGTCGATGCGATCCTTGAGCGGAGTGATGATATTGCCGCGATTGGTGTAATCCTCGGGATTGGCCGAATAGACAATGACGATATCCAGGGGGAAGCGCACCGGGAAGCCGCGGATCTGGACATCCTTCTCCTGCATGATATTGAGGAGGCCGACCTGGATACGCGGGGCGAGATCGGGAAGCTCGTTCAAGGCGAAGATGCAGCGGTTCGATCGCGGAATGATCCCGAAGTGAATCGCCTCGGGATCGGCAAGAGACAAGCGGCGGGACGCGGCCTTGATCGGATCGACGTCCCCGATCAGGTCGGCGAGAGTGACATCGGGGGTGGCGAGCTTCTCGCGATAGCGCTCTTCTCGCGGCAGCCATTCGATCGGTGTTTCATCCCCCTTCTCGGCCACCAACCGGCGCGCCTCGGCGGATAGCGGCCGGAGCGGATCGTCGTTGAGCGGAGACCCGGCGATGACCGGGATCGTCTCGTCGAGGAAGCGGATGAGATTGCGTAGGATCCGGGTCTTGGCCTGGCCGCGGAGACCGAGCAGGATGAAATCGTGCCGGGAGAGAATGGCGTTCTGGAGCTGCGGCAAGACGGTGCGCTCGAAACCGATGATCCCGGGAAGAAAGTCCTCCCCGCCCGCGATCATGCGGAGCGCGTTCTCCCGCATCTCCTCCTTGACCGTGCGCGCGCGATAGCCGCTCTTCTTGAGCTCTCCCAATGTCCGGGGTGAGGTGGTCATGGTGGTGGTGTCGTGCATTCGCTCCCCTGCGCTCGGCAAGGCGGACTAGCCCGCCTTGCGCACCGAGGGCAGGAGCTTCTCGATCGCCTCGACCAGGACCTGCTTGTCCTGGTACCCGGTATAACGGGCGGCGATGGACCCATTGGGGGCGACAAGAAAGGCGGTGGGGATGGCGGTGAAGCCGCCGTATGCCTCGACGATTTCCGGGGTGCCGAAGGCGGTCACGTAATTCACTCCCATCATCTGAGTGAAGAGACGCACGTTCTCCTCATGGTCGCTCACCGCAACTCCGATGATCTGCAATCCCCGCCGACCGTACTCGGTCTGGAGCTCGATGAGATGCGGGACTTCCATGCGACACGGCCCGCACCAGCTGGCCCAGAAGTCGATAAGCACCACCTGCCCGCGATAGTCGGCCAGGCGCACCTGCTCGCCGCTTAGCCCGGAAAGGTTGAAGTCGGGGGCACGGTCGCTTCGCGCGCAGCCCAAGGTGAAAGCGGCGGCCAGAAGCCCGGCCGCCCCGGACCACCTTCCCCGGCGATTCACCACCAGCCGATGGACCACACTCGACCTCCCGTTGGTAAGTCCCGGCGGGCCGACCCTCGACCGCGGGCATCACGGCGCAGAAACCCCGGGACCGGTGCCTCGGTTCAAAGAGGGTCGGCAGGGGAAACGGGCCTTCCGTAAGCCCGGATGGGACCGTATTTTCCCGTCGCACAGCGTGATCGGCTATCATAGCGGGCAGGTTCACCCGGGACAACGCCTACCCGGCCAACCATGACTCAATCCGTGAACGTTTCGATGTCACGCGCTCGACTTCTCCTCCTCGGCGCCGTCCTTCTCGCCGGCTCGGTCTCCATTGCGCCTTTCGCCCGAGCGATCGATGACCGCGAGGCTCCGAGCTCGGTCGATCCCCTGGCTCCTCCGCAAGTTCTCGTGCTGCATGTCGAGGTCCCGCAGGAGCCTGTGCGCCCCGGCGGACGGGCGCGGGCGGCGCTCGATCTCCGCATCGAGCGGGGCTGGCATGTGAACGCTCACCAGCCGCTCGAAGACTTCCTGATCCCGACTGACGCGGCGCTGGCCCCGGGAGCGCCGGCTCGGCTCATCGACACCACCTATCCCCAACCGCATGAGGTCAAGCTCTCCTTCTCCGAGGAACCGATGGCGGTCTACGAGCAATCCGCTCGCATCGACCTCGAGCTCGAGGTGCCCGCGAGCGCCAAGGACGGGGCGCTCAAGGTGCCCGGGATCCTCACCTATCAGGCCTGCAACGACGCCATGTGCCTGCCGCCCGCCGACCTTCCCTTCGAGCTCGTCCTCCAGGTGAGCAAGGAGGGAGCAGAGCGGGTGGGAGCGGCGGCCACGAATATCCCATCTTCCGAGGGAAGCTCCCTCTCGAAAGGCGCGGCGAGCGCGGCGGCGGGCGCCTCCAAACGCGCCGGCGCCGGAACGTTCGACGCTTCCCGCGGCATGCTCGTCACTTTCCTCCTCGTCTTCGTCGGAGGTCTTGCGCTCAATCTCACTCCCTGT
>JBIOUT010000044.1:0-13302 GCA_044867365.1 Candidatus Eiseniibacteriota bacterium
CCCGTGGATGGCTTCGACCGCGACCTTTGCCTTGAGTTCTGGACTGTACCGCTTGCGCTTCATTCTGCCCTCCGTCGCGCTTGCGGTCACACCTTAACAGGCTGTCCAAAAATCGGGGGGAACTACCCTCCTGGCTCTGAGGTAACACCCTCGCAGGACTTTGAGAAGCAACTCGACGCCTACGATTGCTTCGCCGGCGACGACTTTGTTGTTCCAGTGGGTGAATCCTGGGAAATCTCATATGTGGAGGTCGATGGGGCCTACTACCATGGACCTGGCTCGACACGTTGGGCGAACGTTTGGTTCCACGCCGATGACGGCGGCCTGCCCGGCACTGCAATTTATAGCGGCCTGCGCGCAATTGCTTACCCCGGGCCTGATCCTGGGGATCTCGTGATTGGTCTTTTGCCGCAGGCAACTCTGCCTGAGGGAGCATGCTGGTTGATCGTTCAAGTCGAGACCTCTTCTGGTCAGTGGGGTTGGGGGAACCGCGTTGTCACGTCGAATTCTACCGCTGCTTGGCGAAATCCGGGTGGAGGATTCGCAGTGGGTTGTTCATCCTGGGGGCATCGCGCCAAACAATGCGAGATGGATCCGGGAGCTCCCGATCAACTCTTCCGATTGACCGGAGGCCGGCAGCAGACGACACCTGTGCAACCGACGACCTGGGGCCTCATAAAGTCGGTGTATCGTTAGAAGACCCGCGTTGAGTCAGCGCCTCGCTGGCGGACGCTGATCGGGCGCAACGCTTTGGTTCCAAAACCGCACCCGCTCCGGTTCGAGATGAGCAATCTCGCTCGCCTGCACACTTGCCACCAGACAGAAATCCTTGCGCGCCACGATGCCACCGCATTCCACGATGGCGTAACGGCCTTCCGCCAAATTCCGCGCCGCCATGTCGGAGACTTCGAGGAAGGAGATTGTGTTTTCGCGGGTGACGAAGTAGAAGCGCCTGCTGCCACCTCCACCATCGCGCACGAGCCCAGAGCGGATCAGATCGGGGATGCGATTCTGCTCGGCCTCTTGCTCATGTTGGTGGCGGCGTTCCTCTTCGCGCTTCCGGTCCTCGGCGCGCTTCAGCTCCGCTTCCTCGCGCGCTTTCTCTTCGCGCTCGCGCCGCTCGGCTTCTGCCGCCTCAGGACCCAGGCGCCGCTGGCGGGCTTTCTCTTCATGGGTAGCCGCCCGTGCCCGCTTCTCATCCGAGAGGCCCTTCTTGATCAGCTCATCGCGCAGATTTCCCATGGCTGGCCACCAGAATACCCGATCCCTGCCGCCCCCGCCCCGCGCCCGCCGCCAGCACGCGATTGAATGCACCCGGAGTGCAGACTATGCTTCGGGCACCCTTCTCCGGCACTGGAGAAACATAGATGCCGCGCACGGTGGGCATTCTCCTCCTCCAGCTCGGCGGGCCACAGACGCTCGCCGAGGTGGCGCCCTTCCTGAGGAGCCTCTTCTCGGATCACGATCTCATCCCGCTCCCGGGCGGCCCCATCGGGCAACGCGCGCTCGCCTGGCTGATCGGCACCCTTCGCGCTCCGCGGGTTCGCGGCTACTACCGGCAGATCGGCGGTGGTTCGCCCCTCCGCCGTCTCACCGCAGAGCAAGCCCAGAACCTGATCGCCGAGCTCGGCCGCCGTGCGGGGGCCATCGGCAGCGGCGCTATCAAATTCCGCGTGGCCGTCGCCATGCGCGCCTGGCACCCGTTCACCGAGGAGGCTCTCGATCAGCTCGTAGACGCTGACGCACTCCTCGCCCTTCCTCTCTTTCCGCAATTCTCGGCCGCCACCACCGGCTCGAGCCTCAGAGAGCTCGAGCGGATTCGCGAGCAGAGATCGGATCGGCGCCCGCTTGCTGTAATCGAGCACTGGCATGACAACCCGCGTTATCTCGAAGCTCTGGCGTCAAGGATCCGACAAGCGGTCGCACGACTGAGTCCCGCTGCAAAAAAACACGCTTTCATCTTGTGGAGCGCCCACGGCCTGCCGCAGAGCTTCGTCGAACGCGGCGACCCCTACGTGCGTCAGATCGAGGCGACGGTGACCGGTGCGATGTCCAGCCTCGGCGATCTCGGCCTTCCCCATCGCCTCGGCTATCAGAGCCGCACCGGTCCATTGCGCTGGACTGGCCCGGGAACCGATGAGGTGCTGCAAGAAGAGGCGGCGCGCGGCAAACACGCGGTGGTCATGGTCCCGGTCTCCTTCGTCTCCGATCACATCGAGACGCTTTACGAGATCGACATTCTCTTCCGTGACAAGGCCAAGGACGCCGGTTTCACCGAATACGTTCGCAGCGAATCCTTCAACGGCGGCGCCGACCTGACGGCAGTTCTCGCCGACTTGGTCGAAGAGGAGCTCGAGCGAAAGGGCTGGACGACGGGGCAATCCCTCGCACCGCAGAGCGTGTGATGGCGCTCGAGACTCCGGTGCTGGTGATCGGCGGCGGCCTGAGCGGCCTCGTTTGCGCCTACGAGCTGGCACAGCATCTTCCGGGGCGTGACGTGCACGTGATCGAAGCCGGTGACCGCGCCGGAGGTCTCATCCATAGCGAATACGACTCCGGCTATCGGATCGAATGGGCGGCCAACGGCTTCCCCGACCGTGCTCCACTCACGTTCGACCTCGTGCGCCGGCTCGGAATCGAGGACAAGCTCGAGCCCAGCTCCGATGCGGCTCGCAAGCGCTTTCTCTACCGCAGCGGCAAGCTTCACCTGATTCCCACTTCCCCCCTTGCCTTCCTGGCAAGTCCCGTGCTTTCGATGCGGGGGCGTATGCGCGCCGCCATGGAGCCTTTCGCCCCCGGACCTCCGGCCGGCGATGAGACGGTATATGACTTCGCCCGCCGCCGGCTTGGCGAAGAAGCAGCCGACATCCTGGTCGATGCCTTCGTCTCGGGAGTTTTTGCGGGTAACAGCAAAAACCTGAGCCTGCAGAGCGCTTTTCCTTTTCTCAAATGCCTTGAAGATCAAGATGGAGGTCTGGTGCGGGGCCTCATCCGTGCTCAAAGGAAAGCCCGCCATGCGGCACGCCACGGATCTCCCACCGCTTCAAATGACCGTGCTTCCGCCTTCCCGCCCGGAGAGAGACGACCCGAGCGAAGTGCTCTCCTCGGCCGATTGACCTCGTTTCGCGACGGCATGGGCACCCTCACCGAGGCCCTGGCCGAAGCCCTGGGCGAAAGGCTTCGACTCGCCACACGGGCACGATCGATCGAGCGGCGGCCCGGGCCCCATGGGGGCTACACCATCCAGCTCGGGAGCGGCGAGCCGATCAGCGCCCAAGCGGTCGTACTGGCCGTGCCGCCCATCGCCGCGGCTCAGCTCCTGCACCCGCTCGATGCCGCCCTGGGGGAGGAGCTAGCGTCCATCCCCACAGCCCCTATCTCCGTTGTTGCCACAGGATTCCTGGCCGGGTCGCTGCCTGCTCCCCTGAACGGCTTCGGCTTTCTGGTGCCAAGGGGGCAGGGTCTCCGCATGCTCGGATGCCTGTGGGACTCCTCGATCTATCGCTTCCGGGCGCCGGTGGGCCGAGTCCTCCTTCGCACCCTGATCGGAGGCGCCCATGACCCGGAGGCCGCCCATCTCGAGGACTCGGAGCTCCTCGCCATCGTCCGCCACGAGCTCGGCACGGTGCTGGGACTGACGGCGGAACCCGACCTGGTGCGCGTCATCCGCCACCGGGGCGGGATACCGCAATATCCACCGGGGCACAGCGAGCGGCTTGGCCGTATCGGCGGCCGACTCGCCGCTCACCCGGGGATCCATCTCACCGGGTGCGCTTACCATGGCGTCGCCATCAATCGGGTCATCGACGATGCCCGTGCCACAGTGGAACGGGTGACCGAATTTCTGACACCGCCCTTGCCGGCGAAACCCGTGCCGCGCTAGTTTCTCGACCGACCGCTCCTCGCTCAACGTCACCCACCGTGGAGAGTCTGCGATGGATTCGGCGGTCCAGCTCAAACTCGATCCTTGGTCCAGCGATGTCGAAGCGGTGGTGGCGATCTCCGTCGATGACGCTCAATCCCCGCCTCCAATCGACGTCAGGGTGGAGACCACCCGCTGGCAGGCGATCGATCCGACCGCCGCGGCGGCGAAGCCGGCGCCAAGCGTCTTCATCGACGGCGTGCGGCGAGTCGACGCTCGGCTTCTCGCCACCATTCCCGGCGGGCACGCCTTCGGTCTTCTAGGCTCGTTCGCCATCGGCGCCGTGCGCGCCGGAGAGGGCGCCCCGCACATCCTCCAGCTGGAAACCGGTCGCTTACTCATCCTGGGTCGCGGTTACGAGCATCCAGGGGTGAACGTGAACCTGCCCGGCGGCGGCGGGGCCCTTCCCTATCGGCCGATGGCCGTGCCCAGCGAGGATCCGGATGGCCCCCTCCTCGAGCTTCAAGCCGCCATGCGACGCTGCGAGAGCGAGCTCGCCCAGGCCTTAGCCGGGGGCTCGGAACCGGATGCGCCGGCCGCCCTGGCTCAACTTTCGCCGGACACCCTGATTGTTGCCGACGGGCCTCTCGCCTATCTCGAGCGCACACCTGCACCGCTCGTCGGTATGATCAAGAGCCTGCAGCGCGCTTATCTGCCCGCACCCGAGCGCGACCTCCTGCCGCGCCTTCGTCCCGGGCAACGGACCCCGATCTTCGCCATCCTCGACCGGAACCAGCGCTACTCGTGGTACCTCCGCCTGGGCCTGCCCGGACCGGCCGAGCACGAGCTCGCGGGAATTGCGCGTCTCGAATGCTCGAGCCATGACGGCTTGCAGGCGGCGCGAGCCATCGCCGATCGCGCCGCGGCAACTCTCGGGCGCTTCGCATCGAGTCGCACGCGTGACCCACGGTCGCCGCAGAATCTGGTTCCGATCGGCGGTCTCGAGGCCGTCCTCCGTCATCGCCTCGGAGACCGCGCTCTCATTCGTCGTGCCATCCTCGCCGAGCTCGCGGGCGAGCCGGTGGCGGCAAGCTCAGGAGAAGGCCGATGAAAGCGAAATCTCTCCCCCCGCGCCCGCCTCGCGCGGGACAAGTCCTCGGCACTCAGGATGCCACTCCCCTCGGATTCTGGGTTGCGGTCGAGCGTGAAGCGTATCTCCAGCTCGATGACGTCGTGCTCGTGCGCACCCATCTACCCGACGGCACCGCGGTCCATCTCTATGGAGTCGTGGATCTCGTGCGCGCCCGTCACGAAGGCACTCAGTTCGATTCGGATGTGTTTCTCGTCACCTCGGGAGTGCTGCCCGCCGAGACGTCGATGGCCGCCCACGTGTGCGTCACGAGGGTCGAGCCCGAGATCTTCGTCCCGCCACGGCCGGGCGAGACCGTCTTCCTCGCCGCCGCCGGCGAGGAGCGGAACGCCGCCCTCTTCTTCGATGCCATGACCCGCCGTCTGGCGCTCGGGGTCGGACGCGATGATCTGCCGGTCTACGGCAATCTCGAGTTCCTCGACGGCACCCGCGGCGCGCATATCAACATCTCCGGCATCTCGGGAGTAGCGACCAAGACGACATACGCGACCTTTCTTCTCTACAGCCTCTTTCATTCCGGCGTCCTCGGCACGGCGAGGGCGAGCTCCCGTGCGGTCATCTTCAACGTCAAGGGTGAGGATCTCCTCTTTCTCGATCGCGAGAACAAGGGGTTGGATGACCGGGCCCGCGACCTCTATTCCCGTCTCGGGCTCAAGGCATCCCCCTTCCAGGACGTGCGGATCCTCGCCCCGATTCGAGCGGGCGCCGCCGCCGCTCTTCCCGATACGGGAGCGCGCCTCGAGGGAGTCTCCGCTTTCTTCTGGACGCTCCGCGAGTTCGCAAGCGAGCGCTATCTCCGCTTTCTCTTCGCCGACGCCGACGCCGAATCGGAGCACCTGGCGTCGCTCGTCGAACGGGTCGAAGGCCAGCTCCGCCGGGCGGCGGAAGCGGAGGGCGTGCCCACCGACCCCTGGATCGCCATCGGTGGCCGGCGCATTGGATCGTTCTCGGCGCTCGTCGATGCCCTGCGCTCGATCTGCGAGGCGGCGGACGAGGGATCGGATCCTGCTCCCACCGGAGTGCGTCGCTACGATTGGGTGGGATCGGCGGCGGCGGGGACGGTCAGCGCTTTCCTCCGCCGTCTCGAGGCTTCGTCGGCGCGAGTCGGTCATCTCGTTCGCGCCGACGGCGTCGAACGGGCCGATGAGCATCGCATCGACCTCGGTCGCGCTCAGGTCACCGTCGTCGATATCCACAATCTCCATGACCGCGCCCAACGATTCGTCGTCGGGGTGGTTCTCAAGCGACTTTTCGAAGACAAAGAGCGGCGCGGAAACCGCGAGCCGCTTCACTTTGTCGTCCTCGACGAGCTCAACAAGTACGCGCCTCGCGACGGCTGGAGCCCGATCAAGGAGATCCTCCTGGACATCGCCGAGCGCGGGCGCAGTCTCGGCATCACCCTCATTGGAGCGCAGCAGACGGCGAGCGAAGTCGAGCGCCGGATCGTCGCCAATTCCTCCTTCCGGGTGGTCGGCCGTCTCGACCCCGCCGAGGCGGCGCGCGAGGAATACGGATTCTTGCCGGCGAGCACCCGCCAGCGCGCGGCGATACTCAAGCCCGGCACGATGATCGTCCAGCAACCCGAGATTCCGATCCCGCTTCTCGTTCGCTTCCCCTTCCCCGCCTGGGCCACGCGTCCGGGAGAGGTGGGAGGTCATGTGGAGAAGGAAGCGGTCGAGGAGCTCTTCGGGCGGCTCGAGCTCTGAGGGCCCGGCGGTGCGCTTCCTCCACACCTCGGACTGGCACGTCGGCAAGACGATCGGGGGCCGGAGCCGCGCCGACGAGCATCGAGCGGTGCTCGCCGAGATCCTCGATATCTCCCGGCGGGAGAAGATCGACTGCCTCCTCGTGACCGGGGACGTGTTCGAGTCGGCCGCCCCCGGCGCCGAAGCGGAGAAGATCGTCTACGACTTCTTCCGGGATCTCGGACGGGCCCAGATTCCCGCCGTCGTCATCGCAGGAAACCACGATCACGAGCGAAAACTGGCGGCGGGCTCTTCATTGCTCGAGATCGTCGATGTTCACGTTCGCCACGATTTCCTGCGGCCCAATGGGGGAGGCATCTTCGAGCTCGAGTCGAAGCGCGGCGAGCGGGCGGCGATCGGAACCATCCCCTTCATCCCCGAGCACAGGATGCTGCAAGCCCGAGACCTGATGGAGGAGGATGCGATCTCCTTCCAGAAATACGCCGACGGCATGGCGGCGATTCTGCGCGAATTCGGCCGGGCACTCGAGCCGCATCCGATCCGCCTCCTCATGGGCCATCTCCATGTCGACAAGTCCCAGCTCGGAGGCGGCGAGCGCGAACTCCACATCGGGCACACCTACGCGGTGCCGGCGGCGGGGCTCCCGGCCGGCCTCCACTACTTCGCCCTCGGCCATATCCACCGGCCGCAGGAAGTGCCCGGCCCTTCCCCAACCCGCTTCGCCGGGTCTCCGCTCGCCCTCGATTTTAGCGAAGCGCCGCAGAAAAAGAGCGTGGTGATCGTGGATGTCGCGAGTCCGAATCAGCCGGCGCATGTCGAAACTGTCGAGCTCACCGCCGGCCGCCGACTCCGTGATGTCCGGGGCACGCTCGACGAGCTCTTGAGCCGGACCGAGAGCTTCGGCGACGACTACCTCCGCGCGTTTCTGCAGGTCGAGAAGCCGGTCCCGGGACTCGCCGACGAGGTGAGAAAACGCTTGCCGAATGCGATTCAGATTCGCCTCGAGACCGATGTCACTCCCGCCGCGGATCTTTCCCGCGATCGATTGACCCCGGGGCATGATCGGATCGAGCTCTTCAGTCGCTATCACCGCAGCAAGTACGCGTCCGATCCGGAGCCCGAGCTCCTCGCCCTGTTTCGCGAGCTCCTGAGCCAGGCGGCCGGCGAGGACGAAGGCTGATGCGCCCGCTCGAGCTCGAGCTCGAAGGGTTCACGAGCTTCCGCCAGCGAACGTCGATCGCTCTTCGCGACCTCGATCTCTTCGCCATCACCGGACCGACAGGAGCCGGCAAGACGTCGGTCCTCGACGCCCTGGTATTCGCCCTCTATGGCCGCACCCCGCGCCTCCTCAAGGAGCCGAACCAGCTCGTCTCCCGCGGTCTCAAGCACATGCGGGTGCGCCTCGACTTCGCGGTGGGCGAACGAACCTATCGAGTCGCGAGAAACTGGAAGGGCGCCAACTCCGAAGCAATTCTCGAGGAGATCGCCGACGGGCGACCCAAGCACGTCGCCGGCAAGACGCGAGACGTTGGCGAGGCGATCAACCAGCTCATCGGGCTCGATTTCGATTCGTTCATCCGCTCGGTGGTGCTGCCACAAGGCGAGTTCGATCTCTTCCTCAAGGGTGAGCCCAAGGAAAGGCAGAAGATCCTTCACCATCTGCTGCGGATGGGGATCTACCGGCGGGTCCAGGAGCTCGCCCAGGAGCGCGCGACCGAGCGCAATCGTGAGAGCCAGCTCCTCGAGCACCAGGTGAAGGAGCTCGATGGCGCTACTCCGGAGGCGCTCGCCGAAGGCCGCGAGACTCTTGCCCGCTGCGAGGCCGAAGCCCAATCCCTCGCCGATCTCCTGCGCCGAATGGATGGCGTCCAGGAGCTGGCCACAACCCTGGTTTCCGAGCTCGAAAAGGCGAGCGCGGCGCGAGTCGAATCGGAACGGATCGCCGCCGACCATGAGCGAGCGGCGGCGAAGCTCGAGGCGATGGCCGAGCGAGAGGCGCAGGCTGAGCGCGCCCGGGCCGAGCTCGAGAAGAAGCTCGCCGGCAATCCCTTCGACGAGAAACTTCACCTCGCCCTCGAAAAGTCCGAGGCCGAGGCGAGAAATCTGCGCAACTCCGAAACGGCCCGCGCCCGCACCGTCGCCGACCATGAAAGGGCGACCAAGAAGATTGCCGAGCTCGAAAAGAGCCTGGCTTCCGCCGCAAAACGACTCGAGCGCGGCGAGGAGACAGTCGCGGCGGCGGTCAAGGGAATGGAGTCGGCACGAGCGGCTCGCGATGAGCTGATGCGCCGGTTCGGCTCTGCTGCGAGGGTCGCGACTCACCTCGGCATCGAGGAAAACCGCCTCCGAACGCAGGCTGAACGGACCGAGAAGGAAGCTTCCCGCATCGCCGCCGTCGCTGAGCTGGAAAAGAAAAGGAAGGAGCTCGCTGCCGCTCGCAAGGCGGAAGAAAAGGCCGCCGCCGAGCGGGAGCAAGCCAATGCCGCGCTCGAGGAGGCACAGCGGGCTCATGCTGCGCTCGAGCTTCGCCACCATTTGCATCGAGGGGTTCCCTGTCCGGTGTGCGAGCAGCCGGTCGACAAGCTGCCGCCGAAGCGGAAGCTCGCCGGCCTCGAGGAGGCTCGCACCGCGCTCGCTAAAGCCGACGAAGTCGCCGCAGCCTGCATTCAAACCACCGCCCGCCTGGCGGCGAAGCTCCAAGGCGAAGAGGAACGGATTCGCGAGCTCGACCGTGAGCTCAAACGTCTGGCATCGGCTCAGGACTCCGCCGCTGCCAAGCTCGAGGCCTATCTTGGAGCTCCACCGGATGCCGAGACTCACGCGCGTCTCGAGCAAGCCCAATCGGCATGTGAGCGCGCCGAGAAGGCGCTGAGTGAGGCCACCGAGAAGCACCAGAGCGCCGAACGAGAGGCCGCGCAGATGCGCGCCCGCCGCGACGGAGAGGCAGCGGATCTCGCCGCCGAGAAGAAGGCTTCGGCGATGCACGAGCGGCTTCTCGCCGAGAACGACCGCGCCATCGCCGAGATTCAGGCGCGGATCGCCGCGGTGGTCGGCTCGGCTCCGGATCTGATCCGCGCACTCGAACAGTCGCTCGAGGCTTCTCGACGCGCCAAGGCCCAGCGGGACGAGATCGCAAAGAAGATGGAGGGTGAAGTCAAGCGCGTGGCCGCCGCACGGGAGGAGGCGGCCGCCACCAGGGCTCACCTCGCCGCGCTCGACACCAAGCGAGCCGACATCGCCGAGACGATCCGCAAAGCGGATGAGGGGGCCGCCGAGGCCCGCACTTACCTGAGCCCGGCTGCCGGCGAGATCGAGCTCAGACTTCCGGAGTCGGCCAACGGTCATGCCGAACGCCAGGTCGTGGCCCGCCGCCTCACCGAGCTCCAGGAGGCGCGGGTCGCACTCGAAGGCAAGCGAGCTCTGGCGGCGAAGCACGCCGAGACGATCGCCGGCGACATCGAAAAGCGCGCGCAGCTCACCACACGGCTTGAGGAAACTAAAGGCCGGGAGAAGATAGCCCGCCGGCTCGCCGAGGATCTCCGGACGGACCGCTTCGTCGCCTTCCTGGTCGAGGAGGCCTTACAGGTCCTCGCCGCCGATGCAAGCGCTCATCTCCAGAACTTCCCCGGCGGCGGCTTCTCGCTCGCGGTCGATGGTCAGGATTTCCTGGTCATCGACCACGCCAACGCCGACGAGAGACGCTCGGTCAAGACGCTTTCGGGCGGGGAGAGCTTCAACGCCTCGCTGGCCCTCGCCATCGCCTTCGCCGAAAACCTCGCCGATCTCCCTGGCGCCGGCGACAACACGCGGGCGGCGCTCGATAGCCTCTTCATCGACGAAGGCTTCGGCACCCTCGACACCGAGAACCTGGATGCGGTGGCTTCCGCGATCGAATCCATCTACGCGCAAGGTCGAGGCCGGATGGTGGGAATCATTACCCACATCCCGGAGCTCGCTCAGCGGATGCCGGCGAGGATCGTCGTCACCAAACCGGGCAACACGAGCCACGTCTGTATCGAGAGCGGCTGACGCGGCGCGGCGCCAGCGATGCCGAAGTCACCTAACCGCGCTTTGGCGGCGATCCGATCGGAGCTCCGCGCGGAGGAGGCTCGACTCGAAAGTACTTGGCGAGGTCGGCCGGCATGATATGGGAAGGCGTCCGGTCGAAGATCACGGTTGTCCGCTCGAGAGCACGGGCCACGAGCCCCGAGCAGATCGACTGCCCGTCGAATCCGAAGGCGAACTTTCCTCCCGCGATCAAGCTGAAGGTGATGCTGGCGATGGTGAGCCATCCATATTCCTGACCCAGGCTCCAGTTGGCGAATTCCACCATCTGCCGCCGGTCGTGGCCGTCGGCCAAATCCTCGCTGAGATGCACGAGGTGGTATTCGGTGGGCGTGTACTTCGAGATGTGAGTTCGAGTGACTCCCTTCCCCAGGGCCTCGATCAAACCTCCGTCCTCCGCGACAATGATGGCGGCGTGATTCCAGCGAATGTACTTGCGGTCGACCCCTTGAAACCGCAGCCCCTGACCGAAGCGAATGAGCGAGCTGAATACCGATCGACCATGGGTAAGGATGAAGTCTCCGGGAATGAAATCCTTCTGCTTCGCCGCCGCCATCGGCGGGTAGCACGTGATCTCGACTCGAGGAATACGCGGAGGATTGGACTTCGGCATCGTTTCCCGATTAGGCAGACAAGGCCCGCCGGTTGCCGGCAATCGCAGTGCAGCGTAGCATCGCGCCCATGAAAACACTCGGTCTACCAATGGCGGTCATCACCATCACCCTCGCGCCACTCGCGCTGGCGCCCCGACCGTCATCCGCGGAATGGCCCGCCGGAACCTTCTCGATCGTCGCCCGCGACTCCGTGACCGGCGAGCTCGGGGTTGCCGTTCAATCCCGAGCGTTCAGCGTCGGGATGGCGGTGCCCTGGGCCGAGGCCGGGGTCGGCGCCATCGCCACCCAGGCCTCGACCAACGAATCCTTCGGCCCACAGGGCCTCGCCTTGCTCAAAGCCGGGCTCACCGCCGATGAGGCGCTTGCTCACCTCATTGCTCATGATCCGGAGCGCGATCATCGTCAATTGGGAATCGTCGATGACCAGGGCCATAGCGCCGCCCACACCGGCAAGGACTGCCTCAACTGGGCCGGACAGCACACCGGACGCGGATACTCCTGTCAGGGAAACATCCTGGCGGGGCCCAAGGTCGTCGACGACATGGCCCGCGCTTATCAGACGACCCGCGGCACTCTCGCCCGCCGGCTCCTCGCCGCTCTCGAGGCGGCGCAGAAGGCCGGGGGCGATCGCCGCGGCCAGCAGTCGGCGGCATTGCTCGTCGCCCGGCCGAGCGCGCGCTTCCCCGAGTATCGGACCCGCTACATCGACCTCCGGGTCGAAGACCACCGGACGCCGATCGCCGAGCTCATCCGCGTCTACGACATTCTTGAAGCGAGCGATCTCGTCGAAGCCCATCTGCGCTACGCCGAGGACTACGAAGCCACGGGCGACAGGGCGGGAGCGGCCCGCGAGCGCGAGGAGGTCGGACGGACTCTCGATCGAGTGCTCGCCAGGCACACCAAGGATGCGGGTCTCCTCAATGGGCTGGCCTGGAATACGGCGCTAGCCAACACTCACCTCGATCAAGCGCTCGTCGCCGCCAAGCGCGCGGCCAAGCTCGAGCCCAAGAGCTTCGAGATCCTCGACACGTTGGCGGAGGTGCACTTCCGGCGCGGCGAAATCAACGAGGCGATCGCCGTCGAAAGACGCGCCCTCGCTCTCGAGCCGGGCTCGACCTATCTCAAGGAGCAGATTGCCCGCTTCGAGGCGGCGGCCGGCGGCCAGGCCCGCGGGCGATAAGGAGAGAGTTGCTCCGGGGTGCCATCTTATCTCTGACCGCGGCAGGCGCGATCATTGCGGGCTTCATGCTCGTTGAATCACGCCGGGTCCCCGGCGACAGTCATCCCCGGCAGAGCGAAAGGGTGCCCGGCGAAAGCCCTCCGCGTCTCGAGAGCGAGACCTGCCCGGAGGGCTATGTCTCGGGGCCGGATCTGCCGAGCCTTTTCTGGCGGTCCTGGTGCGTGCGGGCGAACAGCGGCGGTCCTTGCGGTCTTCGGTGGTGCGACGGCCCCGGCGACCCTCCCGCCTACGGCATCGTGTCCCACAACACGACCGGCCGCCTCGAGCTAGCCCCGGAGCTCCGGCGGAAAGGCTGGGTTGAGCTCGACGTCTTCTTCGACACCGCGACCGAGCCCAACAACTGGGGAGGCAAGCACCTCTTCTCGATCTCCTCGATCGCTCAGGAGCGCCAATTGCATTCGAAGCTACCCGGATGGTGCCGTCCCGACATCACGCCCGTCGGCGGGAGATTGCGCATCGATCTCTACAACACGGACGGCAACGGAGATCGCTGGTTCCGGCGGCCGAACGGGGAGCTCGATTGGGTAGTGGGACAGTGGACGACCCGCCAGCCGCTCAACGCCACCCAACGCTGGGTGCACGTCAAGCTCGCCTGGGAGAGACTCGCTCCCGACCGGCTCCTCCTGGTCGTCAACGACTTCGAGCGCCAGGAGTTTCGCATCCAC
>JBIOUT010000045.1:0-6074 GCA_044867365.1 Candidatus Eiseniibacteriota bacterium
CGCGAGCATGCCGAGCCCGCCGGCGTTCGGGGTATGGGAGTCGGTGCCGATGAGGAGGCCGCCGGGAAAGGCGTAGTTCTCGAGGATGACCTGATGAATGATGCCGGAGCCCGGCTTCCAGAAACCGATTCCGTACTTGGACGAGACCGAGCGCAGGAAATCGTAGACCTCGCTGTTCTCGGTGAGCGCGGTCATCATGTCCGATTGAGCGCCGGTGCGCGCTTGGATGAGATGGTCGCAGTGCACGGTCGTGGGCACGGCGACTTCCCCGAGCCCCGCCTGCATGAACTGGAGGAGGGCCATCTGGGCAGTAGCGTCCTGCATCGCCACCCGGTCGGGGGCGAGCGCGAGATAAGCCTTTGACGGAGCGAGCTCCTGATGCTCGGGATCGTGCAGATGGCCGAAGAGAATCTTCTCGGAAAGGGTCAGGGGTCGTCCGAATCGGCGGCGGATAACGGCGAGACGCTCCGCCATGCGAGCATAAGTGCGGCTGACCCCATCGGGTGTGCTTTCGACGACCGGCATCGGAATCCTCCAGGGCGCGGCGCAGCCCTCGAGCCGAAATCGTAGCGCAGAAGCGGGGCATGGTGAAGGGACTGCGGGCGCCGGTCTTTTCCCTATCGTTCGGCGCTCCGGCAGCGAAGTTCACTCGCTATTCACATGACGGACGGGAGCGTATGATCGTCTGGTTTTTCCCACCCGACGACGACCGATTTGTGGAGGGCCGATGCCCAGGCTCAATTCCCTCCTGTTGGTGCTCGTGATCAGTGGCGCAGCCGCAACCGCGACGGCGGGATCGAAGCAGGCGCCTGTTCTCGACACCGAGTTCATGGAGCGGCACGTCGCGCCGGAGCGCGATTTCGACATTCAGCATCTGCGCCTGGATCTTCGCCTCGACTTCAAGGCGCGGCGGGTGGCCGGTGAAGCGGCGATCACCCTGAGCCCGCTCGCCTCGCCACAACACGAGCTTGTGCTCCACGCCATCGATCTCGACATCCAGAATGTCGATGTCGCCGGCGCCGCCTCTTTTACTGTCGAGCCCGGGCTCCTGCGCATCGACCTCGGCCGGGCCTATGCTCCCGAAGAGACGCTCACCGTCCGTATTCGCTATGCGGTCACCAATCCCCGGCAAGGGTTGAACTTCATCGAATCCGATGAAGCCTACAAGCGGCCGGTGCAGGCGTGGACCCAGGGGGAGACCGAAGAGAATCGCTACTGGTTCCCGTCCTGGGACTATCCCAATGATCGGGCGACGAGCGAGATGGTGGTCACCGTTCCCGCGGGATTCACCACCATCTCGAACGGGAGTCTCGAATCGCAAAAAGAAAACCCCGATGGCACCGTCACCTTCCACTGGCTCGAACGCAAGCCTCATGTCAATTACCTGGTCTCGCTGATCGCTGGCAAGTTCGCCCACACGACCGATCGGTCCGGCTCGACTCCGATCGACATCTATGTGCCTCCGGGGTCGGAGCACCAGGTCAAGCGGAGCTTCGGGGAAACGGCCGAGATGATACGGGTCTTCGAGCGGGCCTTCGGCTATCCGTACCCTTTCGAGAAATTCGCCTGGACGACTGTCTTCGACTTCCGCTGGGGCGGAATGGAGAACGTGAGCGCGGTCACCTCCACCGATCGCACGCTCCACGACGAGGCGGCGCACCTCACCTATCGGTCGGAAGACTTGGTGTCCCATGAGCTCGCGCATCAATGGTTCGGGGACCTGATCACCTGTCGCCATTGGAGTGACAACTGGCTGAATGAAGCCTTTGCGACTTACTCCCAGGCCGTTTATTCCGAGGCGAAGCAGGGCGAGGACGGCCTCGACGAGCAACTGCTCGAGTGGCGCCAGGATTACCTCGAGGAGGTCGAGAAGGAATACCGGCGGGTGATCGTGACCGACCGCTATGGGGAAGCGGACGATATCTTCGACGCTCATTGTTATGAGAAGGGCGCTTTGGTCATCTACATGTTGCGAAACATCCTCGGCGATGAAACCTTCGGACGTGCGTTGCGGCATTACGTTCAGAAGCACGCCTGGGATACGGTCGATACCTCGCAACTCCGGGTCGCCTTCGAGGAGGCTTCGGGGCGGGATCTCGGCCTCTTCTTCGAGCAGTGGCTCTACCGCATCGGTCATCCCATTCTCGAGGCGAGCTGGCGGTGGAACGAGCAGGAAGGGCAAGTCGAGATCGACGTGAGGCAGTTGCAGCAGATCGATTCACCGGCGCCGATCTTCGACACGCCGCTCGACATTCGCATCTATCCAGCCGCGGATGCGGGCGGCGGCGATCCGATCGATCATCGAGTTCACCTGGCGCAGGCGGCCGAGACTTTCCGCTTCCCTGCCGCCAAGCGGCCGCGGATTGTTGCGCTTGATCCTCGGGGTTGGCTCCTGGCCGAGATCAACTTTCAGAAACCGGTCGACGAGTGGGTGCTCGAGGTCGCTGAGGCGCCCGAGGTCATGGGGCGCGTCGCCGCCGCGCGAGCCCTCGGCGACTTCATCGGCGATCCGGAGGCGGTCTCGGCGCTGGAGAAACGGCTCCGCACCGACCCCTCCCGCCATGTGCGAATCCAGGCGGCCGAGAGCCTCGGTGACATGGGAACCGACGGAGCGCTCGAGGCGCTGGCGCCAGGTGTCGACGACCCCGACGCACGGGTCCGGCTCAAGGTCGCGGAGGCGCTCGGCAGCTTTCACTCGGAGCGCGCCGCACGCCTCGCCATACGATTGATCGATCGCGATCCTAGCCCCTATGTGGTGGGGGAGGCGGCCGCCGCTCTTGGACACACGCAGGCGAAGGGAGCGCTCGCCACTCTGGAGCGTGCGGCACGCCGGACTTCACACGATGAGACCATTCGCAAAGGGGCCTATGACGGGATGGCCGCTCTCGAGAGCGCGGACGCGATTGCTCCCCTCCTCGCCGCCACGCGCTATGGGCTGCCCTGGCGCGCCCGCGGCAAGGCGATCGAGAGTCTGGGCAAGCTCGCCAAGTCCCTCCCCGATCGCAGGAGTGAGATCCGAGAGCGTCTCCTGGCGCTCGTCGCTGACCGTCATTTCGATGCGCGACGAGCGGCCGTAGTGGCGCTCGGCAAGAGCGAAGACTCCGAAGCCCTCCCCAAGCTCCGGCAGCTGGCGCGGCAGCATCCCGACTCATGGGTGCGAAGGTCGGCGCGCTTCGCCGTGTGGCAGATCCTCAAGGCGGAGCGGCCAGGCGATCGAGAGATGGTCGAGCGCTTGCAAAAGCTGGAGCGTGAGAACCGGCAGCTCCGCGAGGATGTCGAGCGAATTCGCGATCGTCGCAGCCGAGATTGGACCGCCGAGCGGCGCTGAGCTCGGACGATTGGCGGCACAGAAAATGCTTCTCTCGAAATGAGGGGTTCGGGCGAACCCCTGCCCGGATCCGTCATCCGCCAATCCCGGCCCCCCAGGAGCAAGCAGCCATGAGTCAGCGCGTATCGGTAGCGACCGCCGCTCCCTTCAAACCCAGATCATTTCAACTGAGCGGCCTCAAGGGGATCTCGGATCGGACGCTCGAGATCCACCTCGGCCTCTACCAGGGCTATGTCAAAGAAGCCAACCGTTTGAACGAAAGGTTGAGCGTGTTTGTCGAGGACGGCGAGGTCGATCAGGAGGAGATGCCGGCGTACTCGGAGCTCAAGCGCCGGCTTGCCTTCGAAACCAATGGGATGGTGCTTCACGAGTACTACTTCGAGAATCTCACTGCATCAGGCGAAGGCGATCCAAGAGGCGGGTCACCGTTCGTGAAGGCCGCGGAACGGAGCTTCGGCGATTACGCCACCTGGAAGGCGGATTTCCTCGGCGTCGGCAAGATGCGCGGCGTCGGCTGGGCGATCTGCGATCAGGATCCACGCACCGGCCGGATCTCCAATCACTGGGTGACCTTGCACGAGATCGGCAACGTCGCCGGCTATGACCCCATCCTGGTCATGGACGTGTGGGAACACGCTTACATTCTCGACTACAAGCCCGCCGATCGACCCAAATATCTCGCCGCTTTCTTCGCCAACATCGATTGGGACGTGGTCGCCAAGCGCCTGCGTTCCGAGCCGGAGGCGGAGAGTTAAGGCTCCGCCCGCCCACCCGCCATCCCGACCGTTCTTCCGCTCATTCCTCTGCTCATACCATTGGGGTTCGGCGTCCGGTGATGAGAGAGATGAGAAACATGATGAGGAAGACGAAGAACAAGATCTTGGCGATCGCGGCCGCGGTGCCGGCAATGAGACCGAAGCCGAGCAAGCCCGCCACCAGCGCGATGATGAGAAAGGTGATGGTGTAGCTGAGCATAATTCCCTCCTTGAGATGGGAGTGAGAAGGCCGTGTTCATGGCTTACAGCGGCATGAAACATGCCAGGAATTGATGAGGGATCAACGGCCGCAAAACGGGGCGGGCAAGAAAGATAAGGAGGCGGCCAGGACGGCAGGAGCGTCTCCGTCATGTACGAGTTACAAGTCGAGGGCAACGGAGGAAATCATCATGAATCGCGGCGTTCTCAAGGGGGAGTGGCTACAACTGAGAGGACGAATTCGCAAGCAATGGGGAAAGCTCACCAAGAAAGATCTGGACGTGATTCAAGGAGACCGGGAGATCCTGATCGGGAAGCTTACCGAGCGCTACGGCCGTACCCGCGAGCAGATCGAGAAGGAAGTCAAGGCCTGGTTCAAGGCGGAGAAGCCCAAGAAGGTCAAGGCCTGACCGGTTGCGCAGGAGCGAGCGACTTCGCTTCTCCTGTTCACCGTGAGGTCGCCGGAGGGCCTTCGGCGGCGCACAAGATCGATCCCGCCCAAGTCGATATTGCCAGTACGTGAGCACTTGCAAACGCGGGGGCGGGGAGAGTCACGGCTTGTCACCACATGATTCCCCGTTCGCCCCGCCCGCGCGCTACAATGCTGAGGAGGGAACCCCCGACCCTCAGGACGGGTGGGAGAGCAAGGGATGACCGCAGGAGCGGACAAGGAAGACGAACGGGACCTCGAGCGAATCGAGACCCAGGAGTGGCTCGAGTCGCTCGATCATGTCATCGAACGCGCCGGACCGGAGCGGGTCCGGCGCTTGCTCGATCAGCTCCATCGCCGGGCGGCGGAGCGCGGCGTTGCCCTTTCCTTCACCGCTACCACCCCCTATGTCAACACCATCCCCGCGCAGGAGGAGCATCCCTTTCCGGGAAACCGGGAGATCGAGCGGCGAATCAAGAGTGTCGTGCGGTGGAACGCGATGGCCATGGTGGTGCGGGCCAATCGCATGGCGAGCGGGATCGGCGGCCACATCTCCACCTATGCTTCGGCCGCCACCCTCTATGAGATCGGGTTCAATCATTTCTTCAAGGGCAAGGATGCGGAGGGCGGCGGCGATTTCGTCTATTTCCAGGGCCACGCCTCGCCCGGGATCTATGCCCGCGCCTTTCTCGAGGGGCGCCTGACTCGCGAGCAGCTCGAGAACTTCCGGCGCGAGGTGCCGCCCAGGAAAGGGCTCTCCTCCTACCCACATCCATGGTTGATGCCTGGATTCTGGGAAGTTCCCACCGTCTCGATGGGACTGCCGTCGATCATGGCCATCTACCAGGCTCGCTTCAATCGTTACCTGGAGGATCGCGGCCTCAAGAAGCAGAGCGGCAAGGTATGGGCTTTCCTCGGCGACGGTGAGACCGACGAGCCGGAGGCGCTCGGCGCCATCACCCTCGCTTCGCGGCTCAATCTCGACAACTTGATATTTGTCATCAACTGCAATCTCCAGCGCCTGGACGGACCGGTGCGCGGCAACGGCAAGATCATTCAGGAGCTCGAGGCCATCTTCCGCGGCGGCGGCTGGAACGTCATCAAGGTGATCTGGGGCAGCAACTGGGATCCGCTCCTCGAGAAGGACATCGACGGGTTGCTGGTGCAGAGGATGGAAGAGAGCGTCGACGGGGATTACCTCAAGTACAGCGTCGAAGGGGGGGACTACATCCGCGAGCACTTCTTCGGCACCGATCCGCGGCTCCTCAAGATGGTGGAGCACCTTTCGGACGAAGAGCTGAGCAAGCTCAACCGCGGCGGTCACGATCCAGAGAAGGTGTAC
>JBIOUT010000046.1:0-33050 GCA_044867365.1 Candidatus Eiseniibacteriota bacterium
TGGCTACTCCACCCGGCGATCCGATGTTCAGCATGCCATCGATCTCTTCCGGTCGCTGACCGTCGCCGAGCGGCGGGATCTCGAGGGCCTGAGCCCCGACCGGGCCGACATCATTCTCGCCGGCGCCGCCGTGGTCAACGAAGTTTTACGGTACTTCCATCTCAACAGCTTCATCGTCAACGAGCATGGGATCCGGGAAGGCCTGGTCATGCAGCTGACCCGCCAGATCTTCGGCCCGCCGGTGACCGAAGTCTCCGCCGATTGGCGCGAGAGCCTGCATGTCTTCGGCGCCGCCTGCGGCTACGATCGGGCGACCGACGAGCACGTCGCCTCGCTCGCGGTGGCGCTCTTCGACGACCTGGTCAAGCTCCACGGCTACGGCGAGCCCGAGCGGCGGCTGGTGGAAGCGGCGGCGCTCCTCAGGAACGTCGGCTATCACATCAGCTACCAGCGCCATCACATCCATTCTTATCATCTCATCCGCCACGCCAAGCTCACCGGCTTCACCCCGCGTGAGGTCGAGCTCATCGCCAATCTCGCGCGCTACCACCGGCGAACCCTTCCTTCCAAGCGCCACCCCAATTTCGCCCGGCTCAATCGCGCCGATCGCGAGCGAGTGATGTGTCTGGGGGCGCTCGTGCGGCTCGTCGACGGGATCGACCGTTCCCATCGCCGGCGGGTGCAGGCGATCGAGATCCAGCTCAAGAAGCACCATCTGCGGCTCAACCTGGTGGCCAGCGAACCGGTCGAGCTCGAGCTCTGGGGCGGGCGGCAGAAGAAGGATCTACTCGAGCGCGCCTACGGGTTGGTCGTGACCCTCGAAGCGAAGACTCCCAAGACCGCGGGTGCGGACGGCGGGGGTGGGAGCGGAGCGGCGGCGCTGAAACCGGTCGAGCCGGGATCCGCCCTCTAGGACGGGCTCGGATCTCCCTTGTTGGGCGGCAAGGGAGGCGAAAGGGTTGCAGGCGAGCGGGCAATCTGGGAAGCTCGACCCATGCCCACTTCTTCGGATTGGAGGCGCGTCTTCGCGCGGAGCGTCGGCGTCGAGCACCGAGAAATGTCGCTCGACAAGGTGGCGCTTCTCATCGCTGCCGAAGAACGCCCCGATCTCGAGATAAGAAACTATTTGAATCGCCTGGACGAGATCGGCGAGATCGTCCGCAAGCGAATCGGAAGCGAGCTCGATCCTTATCTGATTGTCGGTGTTCTCAACAAGGTTCTGTTTCAGGAGCTCGGGTTTCGCGGCAACCGGGACTCCTATTATGACGAGAAGAATAGTTTCCTCGATCAGGTCATCGAACGGCGACTCGGCATCCCGATAACCTTGTCGATCGTCTATATGGAAGTCGCCAGGCGCGCCAAGCTGCCGGTTGTCGGGGTCAATTTTCCCGGACATTTCCTGGTCTGTTATCAGGCGGCGGACGAGCGCCTGCTCATCGATTGTTTCAGCGGCGGTGAGATCGTGCTCAGGCGACATGTGCAGGAACGGCTCGATCAGATGTTCGACGGACGGCTGCGGTTCCGTCCCGAGTTTCTCGATCCCTCGCCGTCTCGTGCCATCATCGCCCGCCTGCTCACCAACTTGAAGGCGATCTACTGGCGGCGGAACGATTACCGGCATGCGCTGGCGGTGAGCGACCGCCTACTTCTGGTCAATCCCAACCTGGTGGAGGAGTATCGCGACCGCGGCGTCCTGCTCGCGCAGTTGCGGGACTTTGATGGGGCACTGCCCGACCTCGAGCTCTACCTGGCTCTGGCGCCCGAGGCTCCGGATGCAGCCCAGGTTCGCTGGTTGGCGCACCGGCTGCGGAAAAAGCGCAGCAAGTAGCGATCCCGCCGGCGGAGGGAGGTGGCGATGAAGACCATCCGCGGCCTTATCGAAGGCAAGGTTGTATACAGCGTTCCACCCGAGGCGAACGTGCTGGAAGTTGCTCGCTACATGAGCGAGAAGCGTGTCGGTGCAATTGTCGTCATCGAGGGGGATCAGGTCGTCGGTGTGTTCTCCGAGCGTGATCTGATGGAGCGAGTGGTCATTCGCGGGCGATCACCTGCCGATGTGCGGGTCAAAGAGGTGATGACTCGCGACCTCCTGACCGCCGGTCCCGACGAGAGCTACGTCGATTGCATGAAGAAGATGCAGCTTCGCGGTTGCCGCCACCTTCCGATTGTCGAGGGTGGACAAGTGATCGCCATGCTCTCGTTACGCGATCTCCTCAAGGTCGAGATCGAGCAGATGGAAGAGGAGATCAAATGGATGAACGCCTACATCCACGGAGTGCCGCCCGACCGCATGGAGCTGGGATAGAGCGTTCGCCGATCACTTGAGAAGGATGAACTTGCTCCTCCCGATCTCCCGGGCGCCGGCCGCCATCCGCACCCAGTAGACGCCCGCCGGCACTCGATCGCCGTTCCTGCCCCGGCCGTCCCACGGGGCCTGCCAGCTCCCCGGTTCCCAGCTGCGGGACGGGAGCGCCGCCACCACCCGCCCGGCGACATCGAGGATCTCGAGGTCGACCGCTCCGCGCTCGTGGAGATCGAAGGCGATCTGAACGCTGCCTGCCGCCGGATTCGGTCGTGGCGCACCGAGGGCTGTCGCCGCGGGCACGCTGCTCGGGCCGGGATCGTTCACCGCCGTGCTGGCGACCGAGATCCCCAGCCGATAGTCCCCGGCGAGACCGGTGTCATTGACCACCACGATGCCATACCAGTCATCGACGGGGGCGGGGTAGAGCGTGTGCAGGGCTTGGGTCTCGAGCTGCGCCGCCGATCGCGGCGCCCAGTAGATTCCGTTCTCACTCTTGAAGAGCAGGAGCTTGGTATCGTCGGCGCGGGTGCGCTCGAAGAAGATGTCGTACTGGACGCCTGCCGAGAGAAGCACATCCCATACCTCGAGCACGTCGGATTCGCCGGTAGCGCGTGAGATGGGTGGATCGCCGACGAAGAGCTGATTGGCCCCGTCATCCCACTCGGTGCGACCGCTCATCCCGTAGAAATCAAAGGGGGAAACATAATAGGTGCCGATCGGATTGTGGTTGAAGTCGCCGATGACGAAATCGACCGTGCTGACCCCGGTCGATGAGGCGAGCGGATTCGAGAAGCAGGATGGCCACGCCCCCCCTGATCCTTGCTGATAGGCGGTCAAGTCCCAATCATCGCCGCTCTGCTGGCGCACGCCGACGGCGGTCCAGTAGATGTTGTTCTGGTTAAAGCTGTAATAGCCGACGGCGGGAGGGGTGATGACGCTCACGCCGCTGGCCAGCGCGACGGGCGCGGTGCAGGTCCCGACCCGTAGCGAGTAGGTGCCGGCTTGGCCGTTGTCGTTGACCACCACCACTCCGTACCAGTCGCTGGCAGGAGCGGTGTAAGTGTTGGGGACGGTCGTCTCCAGCACCCGGGAGTTCCGCCCCACCCAATAGGTGGCGCCGGGATTCCGGAACAGCATCATCCGGGTGTCGGCGGATCCGACGCGATTGAAATCGAAGGTATAAGTGGTGCCGCCGTCGAGGAAGACATCCCATACCTCGATCACGTCATTGGAGCCGGTATTGCGGGTGATCGCCGGGGCGTTGATGGTGAGCGCATCGGGGCCGTCGTCCCACTCGGTGACCGCGCTACCCGGACCGGAGTAACGATGGGAATACACGTAGTAGCTGCCAAGTGGGTTGTGGTTGAAGTCGCCGATCACGAAATCGGCGCCGTTGACGTTGCTCGAGGAGGCGAGAACGCCGCTGAAGCAGTTGTCTCCCGAGCCGCCGGTGCCCGAAGAGAAGACGGCGATGTCCCAATCGGCGACGGGGTTGCGAACCGCCGCCGCCGACCAGTAGATGGGAGATTGAGTGAAGGTGAAGAAGCCGCCGGGGGCGGGAGTGATCGCCGCGGCGCCGCTCGCCAGAACGAGCGGGTCATCGCACTGCGCTTGCCGGACCGCATTATAGGCGTCGATGACGCCCCAACCGTAGCTATTGTCCTCGCCCGCCGCCCCTTCGTCGCGGGCGGTCCTCATGAGGATTTGTTTCGCGGTCGTCACGTCGATGTTCGGATTCGCCTGTCGCATGAGGGCGATGGTTCCTGACACATGCGGGCCGGCCATTGAGGTTCCGCTCCAGCCGAACTGACCGTAGCCGCCGTTGCGAGTCGTCGAATACACGGTGACTCCGGGGGCCGAGACCTCCGGCTTGATCGTCGTGTGGTTGCAACCCGACGGCCCGCGGCTCGAGAAGTTGGCGATCGGGTAGGGGAACTGGAAGTCGGTCGCGTTCACCGCTCCGATCGCGAAGGCGTCGGTCGGGGTGGTGATGCGATCGGGAGGTGATCCAATGGTCTCCGCCCCCGGCCCTTCGTTCCCCGCCGAAAAGACAACCGCACAACCCGCCGCCTCGCATCCGTCCATCACCGCCCACCACCTGGGATCACAATCGATGTAGCCGCCGGGGAAGTCCTCGTTGATTCGCCAGGAGTTCTCGACGACGTCGGGCACATCGGCGGTCGTCTGCGGATTGCCGTCCGGATCGGCGAACCACTGGAAAGCGGCGATGACGTCGTTGTCGAACTCGGCCCCGGTCGATGGGTTGCCGATCGCATTGCAGGCGATCCACTGCGCCCCCCATGCGACTCCCACGGTGTCGTGGGTGGCGGCGCCGAGGCCCACCATGGTTCCCATCGTGTGAGTTCCGTGCCCGCACACATCGGCGTCGACCGGCGACTGAGTGTTCGTCCCCAACCGATCGAGCCAGGCATGCTGCCAGGGAACGCCCGCCTGCGCCCCGCGCCAGCGGGCAGAGAGCGCCACATGCGTTCCGGTGACCCCGCTATCCAGACCGCCGACGAGTCGGCCACTGCCGTTGAACCCGAGCTCATACCAGACGCGGGGAGCGTTGATCGCCCTGAGTCCGGGGGGCACCTGGATGGCCAGCGAGCCCCCGAGCTCCGGGCAGACCATCGGCGCCGCCATCGGCGACACGGTGAAGTTCGAGTAGACGGTGCCGACATCGGCGCGGGCGGCGACTACCCGCAGGGTGCGAACCGTCATCTTCGCCACGACCAGGTTGGCGATCCAATACGGAGTGTAGCCCGCGACCTCGCCGGTGGCTTTGAGCGCCGCGAGATCGGTGAGCAACGGGCCTTGAGTCGCCGCCGCCTTGTCGATGAGCGAAGTGATAATGGCGGCATGGCGCTCGGCGAGGGGCGCCCGCTCTTCGCGAAGCTCGGTGTCCAGGTTGGAGATCGGCGCCTGATCGGCCATCATGATCAGGATCGAGACCTTGGCGTCGTCAGGGAGCGTGCGCAGATAGGATTCGAAGGGCGGATCGATCATTCCCGCGTGGGCGGTGCCGGCGAGCTGGACGGAAGCGAATGTGATGAGAACGAGAGGGAGGGCAATGAATCCCGCGGCCGGCTTCAAGGCGCAACCTCCTTATCGCAGATCTTGGGAGCTTGAGAGCTCGCCGGAGCGTGCGACTTGCTCTCTTGAAACTCGTGCGGCGTGGTCCCTGCGAGCTTGGCTTGCTCGAGTGGGGAGAGTCCCGGAGGTCCGATGACGATCGTCGACAGCTCGCGTCCCTTGACTGGCGCCGGTAGAGGCGCGAGCGGCGGGCCCAGCTCGACTTGTTCGATGAGGTCGATGAGCTTCTCGAGCTCGGCGGCGGTGAGCGCGGGAGGTCCAGGCTCGATGGTGTTGATTTCTACCTCTTTATTGGAGCCGGGCTCGTCGGTCACCAGCACGCTCGGCGCCGCGGCCAGGGCGGCGGCGCTCATGACCATCAGCAATGGGACGATGGGGAGTTGTCGGTAGTGAAACATCGATCGTCTCCGATCCGCATGCGGGGGGGCTCAACACGCGTGGGTTCTCCGGTCCACCCTTCCTAACGAACGAAGGCCGGAAATCGCACGCACGATCGGGCGGGTTTGGAGCGGAGCGGGTTTGGAGCGGAGAAAGGGCGGGTGGCGAGGGAGAAGCTACGCGGTGCCTGCTTCCCAGGCGGCCCGGATCTCCCGATGGAGGGGCACCTGACTCATCATCGACTCGCGGTACTCCTCTGGAGCATGGTCGCGAATGTAGATGAGGATGCGGTGAGCCTCGGCCAGGTATCGACCCTCACCGGTGAGCCTCCACAAGTTGAAGGCGACCTCCATTCTCGAGAGGGCGCTCATCTGCGAAGCGCTCGCGCTGAAGGCTGCCGCCGCCGGCGCGGGATCGTCTCGCTTGATCATGGCGAGAGAAGTCAAGGCGCAAACCTCCACTTGCGCGCTGCCGATCTCCCGGCCAATGACCAGCGCCTCTTCGAGGAGAGACGCTCCGCGGGTCGGGTCGGCTTGCATAGGATGCCGGCGGAGGAAGTCGCCATAGGTGAGGAGCATTTGAGCGTAAGCCCACCGTGTCCCATTTTTTCGTGCCATGGCAGCCGCTTCCTTGTACTCGGCGGCGGCGCGAGTCAGGTCGCCCTCGTGCTCGGCGAGTATGCAGCCGTATAGGCGAGCCGTGACTTCCCGCGGCGTCTGGTTCAATGACCTCGCCAGGGACAGGGCCGCCCTGAACGCCGTTCGAGCACGGGGATGATCGCCAAGGTAGGTGTAATACGCGGCGTTGCCGCATTCGCCGAAAAGGATTCCTTCGGCGTCGGCCATTTCGCGGGAGAGGGAGACATGCTCTTCCCTGAGTCGCATCGCCTCGGCGAATTGGCCCATGTGATCGGCCAGGAGCGACAGGTTGCCGAGAGCGGTCGCTTCCCCTTTGCGATAGCCGGTCTGGCGTTGAATGGTGAGTTGCCGCTCCCAAAGGGTTCGGGCTTCCTCCAACTTCCCCCGGCGGAACAACACCCTCGCCAGGCTGCCGCTGCCTCTGCCCTCGCCCTGGCGGTAACCGGAGCGCCGGCAAAGGGCGATCTGGCGGCGGAAGCACGACTCGGCCGCCTCCCAGTCGCCGAGATCGACCTGGGCGCTTCCCAGCCGGCCGAGCATCGCAGCCTCGAGCTGCGGCGCTCCCGTAGCGCGCGCCAGGTCGAGCGCGCGCTCGAAGCAGTCCCGTGCCGCAGCCGGCCGTCCCTGAGTCAGATGAACGCTGCCCAGATTCTTTGTCGCCTCGCACTCGTCGGCGAGGCTCTGCACCCTGCGCGCCAAGCCGATCGCCTGTTCGCTCTCCTGAATGGCCTCCTCGTATCGACCGAGCAAGCAGTCGATCGACCCCAGGCCTGACATCGCTTTGGCTTCGAGTTCACCATGTTCCGCCGCTCGCGACAGCTCCAATGCCTGTACGAGCACTGTTCGCGCCTGCGTGTAGTGACTCCTGTCGGATAGGTATCGACCGAGCTGGGTGCGAACGCGGGCGCGGAGAACGGCATCCCCCGTGGTCTCGGCCGTGAGGAGTGCCCTTTCGTAGACGCGATGCTGCTCCCGGTGGTGACCGAGGATGGCGAGGTGCTGAGCCTGACGGAGCAGGAGATCGATGCGCTCGCGCTCAGGCAGGGCGTCCTCGTGCTGCAAGACCTCGCTCACCAGCGCAAGGAGCGCGGTACTGTTGAGGGTCGCTTCCAGATGCCCGACCGCGGCCTCGAGAAGAGGGAGCACTCGGTCGAGGGCTCCCCCGCGCAGGAAGTGGAGAGCCAGGTCGACCGCCTGCGCTCCGCGGATAGTTGCCGGCTCCTGCGCTGCGTCCGGCTCCCGGGCCCCCTCGAGCCTCTTCTCCAGGGACTCGGCGATGGCCAGGTGATAGGTCTGGCGCAGAGCCGGGGGGAGACCGCTGTAGATCGCCTCTTGAACATAATGGTGCTCGAAGGAATACGAGGGCTCGCCGGAGCGGAGCAGGCGGTGCGGATGCTCGAGGGCGGCCAAGCTGCGGAAGAGGACGAGTGGGGTGATCCGTCGCGCCTCTGCGATCAGCATCGGGTCGAAGCCGAATCCGCAGCAGGATGCGGTCTCGAGCACCTCCCGCTCCGCCGGGCCGAGTTGGGCGGCGCGGGCGCGAATCAGGTTCGCCAGCGTCTCGGGCAACGGAAAGTCTCGGATCGAGGCGTGCGGATTCTGCTTCCAGCGACCGTCCGCACCCCGGACCAATTGCCCGTTTCCCTCGAGCACGCGCAAGAGCTCGAGCATCACGAAGGGATTCCCATCGGAGCGATGGACGAGCTCGCCTCTCAGCTCATCGGCGAGGATCTCCGAGCCGAGGAGGTCGGTGAGAAAGATGCGCGAGTCATCATCACTCAAACCGCCGAGATCGATCCGCGCGGTGTGCGGAAGTCGCTCGAGCTCGCTTTGCCATTCCGCGGGTAGGTCGGAGCGTGCCGAAGCGACAAGCAGCAGCCGATGCCCGGGAGCCGTGCGTGCCAGAACCAGAAATGCATTCCGCTCCTCTTCAGCAGCGAAATGGAGATCTTCGAGCATGAGCAAAGTGGGACGTTGGCGAGCCAGCGCCAGCGCCGTTTCGACGAGCGCAACTTGTAACGGCTCGGAGGCCGACGCCTCCGCATGCCCGTCGTCGCTGCCGCTGATGAGCGCGGCCAGCGCTTGCGCGGCGGGCGGAGCTTCGGGCAGGAGGGCGGCCAGGGCTCGGGCTGGATCTTGGCCGCCGAGGTGAGCGCGATAGGCGGCGGCGAAACCGGATAAGCTCCGCGTCTCGCTTGTTGGTGCGCTCGAGCCTGCGAGGAGATGGACTTCGTCTGCGTTTGCCGCCACCGCATCGACAAGCTCGCCGAGAAGTCGCGACTTGCCGATACCGGCTTCTCCCGTGAGGAGAACGACGCGCGCCTCGCCGTTGCACACGGCGTCCCACGCCTGAGTCAGCTTTCCCATCTCCGAGCGGCGGCCGCAGAACGCGGTCTGGGGTGAGGTGACAAGCCGGCGAGGACGAGCCGCCGTGAGGCGCGACGAGCGATCGCTCCAGAACTCCGAGCGCTCGGCCTCGGCGAGCACCTCCTCGAGCTCCGCCGCGGAGCGGAAACGAGCTTCCGGCTTGCGTGCCAGGAGAGTGCGAATGATCTCCTGGAAGAAGGGAGTGAGCGTGAGTGCCGCCGCATCCATCGATGGCTCTTCATCGGCGAGGACTCGACGGCGGTAATCGGCGAAATCGCGAGCGGGGTGGGGATGCTTGCCGGTCGCAAGCTCGCAGAGCATGACGCCGAGCGCGAAGAGGTCGGCGCGCCCGTCGGGGACGCCACTCTCCCCAGCCATTTGCTCGGGCGCGGCGTAGTGGAGCGTTCCCTCGCCGGCCGGTGGCTCCACGAGCTCGATGGTGCGACCGGCGCGGATGAAGACCGTCTCGGGACGAAGGTGTCGGAAGGTGCGGCCGGTGGCGTGGAGCCTGGCGAGGGCGGCGGCGATCTCTCGGCCGATGTAGCGACAAAAAGTCTCGGGGAGACGACCCATCTCGTTCTGCAGGTCGCGCAGCGACTGTCCTTGGTCATCGCCATGCACCTCGAACGCCAGGAGGGTCGTGGCCAGAATCTCGCGCAACGCCTCAGCGCTCGGCGGCCGGTCCTCGGCTCGCTGGGCGAGGGCTTGCTCCACCGCCTCCACGACGACCGCGGGAAGATCGGGGCGCGCCTCGTGCAGTGGCACCCGTTCTCCTCGCCGGTGCTTCTCCTCCAGCTCGAGGATGGTCTTGCCGGTGACCGGGTGCCGCCCGCTCAGGAGCTGATACAAGAGCACGCCGAGGGCATACAGATCCGACGTTGCCCGGGGCGTTTCCCCGCGGAATAGCTCCGGAGCCATCGCAATCGGCGTCCCGGTGAGGGCAGCGCCGCCGGGGTCCGAGGGATGCTCCGCAAAGAGAATGGCGGAGCCGAAATCGGCGACGATGATCCGCCCGGTCTCTTCGCACAGGACATTGGCTGCCTTGAGATCGCCATGCACGAGTCCGGCGGCATGAATGGCGCTCAACGCCCGGCAGAGCTCGATGCCGATGAGCACCGCTTCGGCGGCCGGGAGCGTTCCCTCGGCTTCCAACCGATCAGCGAGCGTTCGACCCGGGACGAGGTCGGTCCATAGCCCCACTTGCCCGCCGTGGATGTCCGCTCCATGAACGACGAGGACATTGGGATGGCGGACCCGGGCCAGGTTCCGCGCTTCCTCGAGATTGCGGCGGGACGCGGCGATCGAACGGTCGGTCTGCCGGAGCTTGAGCGCCACCTCGCGCAGGAGGACGGTGTCCTGGGCGCGATAGATCTCGCCGAAGCTGCCGGAGCCGAGATGCTCGAGCAAGCGGAAGGGTCCCCATTGACCGAGTCCGGCCGCGGCGGTCGCGGATCCGGAGCTCGATGGCTCACCGCCGGTGGTCGCGGCCGATCGATGAGTCTGCACCGCCGATCGATGAGCTCGCACCACCCCTTCGAGCAATTGGTATGCGGCGATGGGGATCTTTCGCCGCCCATGGCTATCCTCGACTCGGCCCCAATCGATCGAGCCTTCCTCGTCGAGAGCAGCGGCGAGCTCGAGGCGGAGCTTGTGATCGGAGTCAGGCCGAGCGCTCCTCATCGATGATCTCTGCCAGGCGCGCCAGTGAGCGGGTGACCCGCATGCGCGCGGCGTTGGCGGAAGCGCAACCGATCGCGCTCGCGATCTCCTGATGGCTCCATCCGAATTCCACTCTCAGGATCACCGCTTCGCGCTGGATGGGTGATAGACGGGCGAGCGCATCTTCGTAACGCTCGACCGCCTCGCGTCCGATCGCCTCCTCGAGGAGCGAAGGCTTTTGATCGGCGAGGTTCGGCGGAAGCTCGCCGGCGTGTTCCGGGGCGATCCGCGACCGGCGCAACTGGTCGCGCATCGAGTTGAGGAGGATGCGGCGAAGGTAGGCGAGGAAAGCGCCCTCCCGGCGCGGCTCGAAAGTGTCGAGTCGGGCGAGGGCGCGTACTAAGGTGATCTGGACCAGGTCATCGGTATCGCCGGGACCCCGGGCGTAGAGGGGCAGCCGCCCATGGGCCCAGGTCTGCAGGATGGGCAGGTAGCGGCGGAAGAGGGCATCGCGGGCCGGGGCATCGCCGTCACGTGCTCGCGAGAGGAGATCTGCGGTCGATTCCACCGGCGGCGGATGCCGCCGCGCGCGGGAACCCTCCACCACTTAACACCCTGGAGCGTGATGGATCCCCAGCTTGTCGAGGGCGAGCGATTGCAGCTCCTCGGCCAGCCTGAGGGTGCCGATTACGGCCTCGCGCGCCCTCCCCTGCGCCTCAGGAGTGGTGGCAAGTCGGCGGAGCAAGCGCTCGCCCAGCTGGTGATGGTAACGCTCGTCGACGTTGATCGTGTCGCGATAGAGAGCCGCGGTCTTGGCGTCTCCTCGTGATTCGCAAAGGGCGATGAATTGCGCATTCTTTACGAGCGCGATTCCCTCGCGCGCGAACTGGCCGGCCGCTACGCGCCCGACCGTATCGGTGAGCTGGTCCAGGTAGTTGAAGAGCGGAGAAAACCCCTTGGCGAAGGGGTTGTATTCACTCAGGTTGGCTCCAAGTTCGAGCAGGCGATCGTAGATCAAGCGATAATGTTTGGATTCGTCGCCCACTTGCCGGGCGAGTGCGATCTTGATCTCCGGGTCGCCGGTGAGCGGAATCCAGCGGGCGGCGATCTCGGTGGCCTCCATCTCGTTCTTGAGCGCCGCGCGAAGGAGCGCCTGAAGATCGAGCTTGGGGTCGTCGGCGCGCAGGGCCGCGCCGGGTTCGAGGCGGGCGAGAAGATCGCGCAGGGTCTCCTGGAGCTCGTCGACAAAGAGGCCGGCGCTGCTGGTCGTCGTCATGAGTCCATCCTAGCAGCGGGGGCAGGCGGCGGCCACCAGGACACCGCCCCAAGGAGGAGGCTCGACTTGGGCCGCATGATCGCGCACAATGCGCGCATGAGACTTCCCATGCCTCGAATCGCTGTTTTGTGCCTGGGCGCGGCCCTGGCCCTGAGTTTGGCCTGCCACAGGAGCGGCGTCAGCTCCACGACCACCACCACCACTACGACCGAAGCTACGCAGCCGGGGCAAGCCCAGGAGCCTGCGCAAACGGCGGCGATCCCCGAGATCACCTACGAGCTCACCGGCGGGATCGCCGGGTTCCAGCTCCGTCTTCACATCGATCGCGAGGGGATGGCAAAGGTCTATGATCGGGGAAACCCGGTCCGTGGCGGCCAGCTCAGCGCCCAGGACTGGCAGGATGTGCAAAGGCTCGTCGATGCGGCGGAGCTTCCGGCGCTGGCCAGGACTTATGGGCGGGATGGGGCAGTGGTCGATGCCATGCGCGAAGTGGTGACGGTCGAAAGCGGCGACAAGTTCGTGCAAGTGGCGGCGGTGACCGATCCGTCGGAACAGCCTCCCCAGGGGTTTGTCGAATTGACTCGCCGCCTCATGGAGCTTACCAACACCCTGCCTCCTGACTGACGGATCGATATGGTCGTGCTCACGTCTCCCGCCGTCCTTCCGGCCACCGAGCCCGAGGTGCGGCTGATCAACTGCTTCGACCGCCCGCTCGACAATGCCATTGCGGCGGCGCGCACCTGCTACTCCTCCCGCGGCGTGGTGACCCCGGAGGAAGTGGCGGGGGATGGGCTCCCGGAAGCGGAGCGGAAAGAGCGCGCCGAGCGGCGGAATGCTCTCGCTCGCGATCTCTATCGGGCCGGTCACCACACGACCTTCCAGCACGTTCATCTCCAGTATGTGCTCGATCGCGTGTCGAGACAGTTCATATGGTCGTTCCTGCATGCCCATCCCTTCTACAACTCGGAGCAGGTGAGCCAGCGATATGTCGAGGTGAAGCCGGATGCCTTTTATGTGCCGCCGCTTCCGGAGGCGGCGCGGCAGCGCTACCTCGAGGTGGCGCGGCGGCAGATCGAGGACTATCAGGCCCTGGCAACCGACCTCGAGCCGATCGTCGCCGCCGAGTTCTATCGCATCTTTCCGGCGCGCTCCCGGCAGCCGGAGCGCTGGGCCAAGGCGATCGAGAAGCGGGCGCTCGAGGTCGCGCGTTACGTTCTTCCGGTCGCCACCCTGTCCCGCCTCTATCACACGATCTCGGCGATAACCCTCCTGCGCTACCACCGCCTCGCCGCCCAGTACGACGCTCCCTACGAGCAGCGGCAGGTCGTGTCGAAGATGGTGGAGGAGCTGCTGCGGGTCGATCCCGCTTACGCCGAGGTGATCGATGATCCCATCGAGCTCGAGGAGACGCTCGAGCATCGCTTTTATGCGGCGCACCAGGTGCCGAGTCCCGCCGATCATCGCGCCTTCGTCCAGGAGTTCGACCGTGAGCTCGACCGCCTCACGTCACGGCTCATTGCCCGCAAGGAGGACAACGAGTCGGTGCTCGCAAGCTCGGTGCGCGAGGTGCTCGGTTTGCCACGGGGCCAGCTCGACGACGACGCGGCGATTACTCTCGTGCTCGATCCGGCGCATAATCGCTATCTCGGCGATTCGCTCAACCTGACCACTCTCTCCAAGCTGTCGCGCTGTCTCGTTCATCCTTCGTACACGTTCATGAAACGCCTCAGCCATGCCGCCGACTCACAGGATCAACGGCACCGCGCCACCCCCGCGAGCCGCCCTTGCCTTCCCGCCTATCTCGGACACGATCCCGACGCGGTGCTGCCGGTCTTGGTGAGAGCCGACGAACGGGTGAGGCGCCGCTACGAAGACAGCCTGGAAGCCACCTGGGAAGGGATTGCGGCGGTGCGCAAGCTCGGAGCGACGGCCGAGTTCGCGGCTTATCTGCTGCCCAACGCGGTGGCGATTCGATTCACCGAGTCGGCCGATCTTTCCGGGCTCTGGCACAAGCTCGAGATGCGCCTCTGTTACAACGCCCAGGAGGAGATCTGGCAAGCATCGGTGGACGAGGCCCGACAGATCGCGGCGGTGGAGCCTCGGATCGGCAGTCACTTGCTACCGCCCTGCACCGTTCGGCTGCGGGCGGGCACCCGTCCCATTTGCCCCGAGGGCAAACGATTCTGCGGGGTGCGCGTTTGGGACCTCCCGGTTTCCGCGTACGAGCGGCTCATCTAGCGGTGTCGGGCTCGAGGGCGGTCACGGTCTTCGCCGCTCTCGCCTTCTTGCTCTTTCTCGGCAATTCGGGTTGCGGAGCGTCGGGAGGTGAATCCCGATCCGGCGCGGGGAGCTGGATCACCATCCTCCACACCAACGACATTCACGGCGAGTATCAAGCACGACCCGGCGAAGCGGGCGCGGGTGGAGAGTCTCGCGGCGGCTTCCTCGCCCTCGCCGGCACCGTGGCCAAGATCCGCGCCGCCTCGACCGTGCCGCCCTTGCTTCTCGATGCCGGCGACCTCATGGCGGGGACACCGCTCACCGCCATTTCCCGCCAGGGGGTGGAGGGCGGTGGTGCAATGGAATTCATGAACGCCCTCGGCTATGACGCGATGGAGCTCGGCAATCATGAGTTCGACCTCGGGCGGGAGAATTGTCTCCGCCTGATCGGATTGGCCAAGTTCCCGGTCCTCTGCGCCAATCTCGCCGAGCGTGAAAGCGGCAAGCTCTTTGCACCCACCGCGCATGTCGTAATCGAACGCAACGGAGTGCGAATCGCCGTGATCGGTCTCATTCTCGATGAGCTGCCGACGGTTGTGGCCAGCGAGCCAATCGCCGGTCTCGAGGTCCGCTCGGGAATCGAGGTGGCGCGCGCCGAGGTTCGAGAGCTGGATCCAATCAGCGATCTGATCGTTCTCCTGGTCCACCGCGGGCTCGATGACAGTCGCGCGCTGGCCGCCGCCGTGCCGGGGATCGATGTCATCATCGCCGGCCATGATCATAAGCGCACCGCAAAGCCGATCGTCGAGTCGGGAGTGCTCATCGTCGAGGCCGGAAGCCGGCTCGAGGCGCTCGGCCGTCTCGACCTGCGAGTGGCCGATGATCGGGTGGTCGAGCACCGCTATCAACTCCTCGACCTCCCGGTCTCGGCGGAGAAGGCGGCGCCGGCGGCAATCGCCGCTCTCTATCACGAGATCGAGACGGCGATCGAGGCCGAGTACGGGCAGGTGATCGGCGAGCTGACCACGCCTTTCGTTCGCGACGACTATGGGGAGTCCAATATCGGCAATTGGGTCACCGATGTGATGCGGGAGGCGGCAGGGGCCGATTTCGCGGTCACCAACTCCACCGGTCTTCGAACCGATGTCGACGCCGGGCCGCTTACTCGGGGCGAGATTTATCACATCTCTCCGTTCCCCAACGTGCTCGCCACCTTCGAGGCGACCGGTGCGCAGCTTTTGACGTTCGCGTGCAAGAATGCGCGAGGCGCACTGGGCAAAGAGAAGGCGATTGTTCAGATCTCCGGGATCTCTTATGCCTATGACCCGAACGGCGAGGTGCACGATCTTCGAGTGAGGGGCAAACCGGTCGATCTCGAGCGGTCGTATCTGGGGACGTCTTCCGATTATCTGATCTTCAGTCAGCCGGAGAAGTACCTGGGGTTCATCCCGGCGAGTCGACAGCTCAGGACTGAAAAGATCTTCGATCTCCTGTGCGACGCCGCAGCCCGCCAGAGTCCGATCTCGGCAAAGGTGGAGGGTCGGATGCGAGCCATCCCTGCGCCACCGAAGGCGTCTCCTCGCGGGCGGGCCTGTCAGCCCGACTCGCTCCGGCTCTCCAGTCTGCCGGCGATTCACACCCTCGATCGAGCCTCGCTCGATCGCCTGCTCGCCGATCTTCCCGGCCGGGTTCCCGGATTCGAGGACCGGTTGCGGGCGCTGGCACTCGCTCGTCTCGGCGCCCCCTACAAGCTCGGCACCCTTGGCGAGGGAACCGGCGAGGATCCCGATCCGGTGTTTCGTGTGGATGAGGCCGATTGCACCGTCCTCGTCCTCACCACCGTCGCCCTGGCCAACGCCCACAGCGTCGAAGAAGCGGAGCGATGGATGGGCCCCGCCAACTATCGTCGCCAGGGCGATTCGTTCCCTGAAACCTATCGGAACCGCCTTCACTTCACGTCCGACCGCATCACCTCGTCGCCGCTCTTCGAGGACATCACCTCCGAGGTCGCCAGGCCCAACGATCGCAAGACGGCCAGGGTCTTTCTCAATCGACAGAAATCCGGCAAGGAATTATTGCCGATCGGTTGGGAGCATGAGGTCCTCCTCACCTATGTCCCCGCCAATCGCCTGCAAGCGGTGCTCGCTCGCGCGCCCGCCGTCTGCGGCATTGCTTTCGTGCGCCGGAGCAACTTCCCCAAGGGTCTCGATGTCTCGCACGAAGGATTTCTGCTCGACGGTTGCTGCCTTCTTCATGCTTCTTCCGAGAGCGGCAAGGTAGCTCTCGTCGATGTGCTCGACTACGTGTTCCGGGCCGGTGATTCGGATCCGGCGCGCGCCGGTCAGCCGCGTTACGATGGGGCGATCCTTTACTCCTTCCGTAAAGGGGCGCCGTCTCTCATCGCCCCGCGACACGGCGGGGTGGATGAGCCATGAGCCAGGTCGCCTATGACCCCCTCCGTGGCCCGGTTCGAGTGACCATGGACCAGCGGCTCGGGGACGGGAGCTGGGCCACCGCCGATGAAGTGGCGATCGCCTGCGACGAGCGCCAGGTGCTGCATGTGCTGCGCGACATGGACGGCTATTCGAGATGGTGGCCGTGGATGAACGTGCGCTTGCTCCTGCACACGCCGGTGGGTGTGGGTTCCGAAGGAGTGATGTCCATCGGACCACTTCGCCGCCCGTGCTGGCGCTTTCGTGTTGCCGAGATCCGGGAGCCTTGCTTCATCCAGTACGACTTCCGCGGCGACCTGGTGGGAAGAGCGGCGTGGGAGATCGAGCCCCATGGAGCGCTCACCGCCGTGCGCTTTTGCTGGTATGCGGTACGGCCTACCGGCAGGGTGGCCAGGTTCATGGTGCGCCTGTCCGAGGTGAGATGGCATCATCTCTGGGTGCGGATCGGGCTTCTGGGGCTCAAGGCGCGCCTCGAGCATGGCGGACGGTAAAAGAAGGGTGAGCATGAAACCGCCTGCAGAGGACATCCGGCATGCTTACCTGACCGGACAGGGCGTGTATTTGCGGGGAGCCACTCCCGAGGATGCCGCGGTTTGCGCCCCCTGGTTCAACGACGAGGAGGTGAATCGCTATCTCCTGGTCGGCCGCCGCCCGAATACGGTCGAGAACTCGCGCCAGTTCTTGGCGCGGGCGATGACCTCCAAGCGAGATATCGTCTTCGCCATCATCGAGCGGGAGACGGGACGTCACATCGGCAACACCGGTCTCCATCGCATCGATCCCATCTTCCGCAGCGCCGGCTTCGGGATCGTGATCGGGGTTCGCGACTGCTGGGGCCGCGGTTACGGCACCGAAGCGACACAACTGGTCACCGACTATGCCTTCGCGCGCCTCAACCTGAATCGGGTCGAGCTCGAGGTCGCAGCCGAGAATCCGCGCGCTCGCCGGATCTACGAGAGAATCGGCTATCGCGTCGAAGGGACGCGACGCGATGCCTTTTATGTCGAGGGCCGATATCTCGACGCGGTGATCATGGCGATCCTCCGCCGCGAGTGGGAGGCCCTCCGCAAGCAGCCGCCGAGCTAAGACTGGCCATAAGAGCCAAGCGGTGATAGCTCACACGAACCCGACGATCACGCAGGGGTTACGAACGGGGGCGGAAGGACTTCGGCTTCCGCCTCCGTTTTTTCTTGCCCGATCTCGACGCGGAGATGCGCTCCGGGAGAGCCTTGCTCGAGCTCGACGTAGGCGAGCGCCAGGGGAGCGCCGCCCAATCCCGGCGAAGAAACCGCGCTTGTTACGCGTCCCACCTCGGCTCCATCGGCGGCAAGCACCCGGCTTTCCGGAGGGGGCATGACTTTTCCCGACACGCGGAGACCGCGCAGCCCTCGTTGCACCTTCTGATAGGTGTTGAGCCGGGCGACGACCTCCTGTCCGGTGTAGCACCCCTTGGTGAAGCTGATCGCTTGACGCAGCTCGGCTTCGAGCGGGTTGAAGCGCTCGCTGAGCTCTCGTCCGGGGGCCGGTAGCCCAGCCTCCACACGCAGAATCTCTTCGACCTCGGCGCCGGTCGGCCGCAAGCCGAGTGCGGCTCCATGGCGAACGAGCGCATTCCAGATCTCTGGCGCATCAGAACGAGCGCAGATCACCCGGAATCCCCGGCCGGCGAGTGGCTCCGCTCCCCCGGCGAGGACGGGCCGACCGGTGATCTCGCCCTGCCGATGATCGCGGCCGCTCAGATCGTCGGCGCCGACCCCGGCTGCGGCGAGCACCTCCGCGGCGGCCGGCCCGAAGACGCCGAGCTCGGAGGTATCGGAGCTCACGTCGGTCGCCGTGACATCTTCCATGAAGACGAATTTGGTGATCCAGCCCATGACTCCGGCGGAATTGGAGCTCAGGAGCGCGAGCAGGAGATGATCCTCGAGGACGAGGAGATCGAAGAGCTCGATGATCCGGCCCTTGGGAGTGAGGAAGAGATCGGGCACTCCTCTCCCCGCGGCGAGGGTGTGAACATCGTTGGTCGAGAGTCGATGGAGGAGATCCAGGCGGTCACGACCAGCCAGGCGCAGCCGGCCGCGGTGGTTCCGGTCGATCACCACCGCCTGGCGGCGAGCCGCCCAGTACTCGCCGAGCACGTCGCCGTAATGGGCGGGGCGAGATCCGCCGTGGGTGGTGGCGGCGAAGGTCGCCCCGGAACGGCGGTGGATATCATCGAGGGTAACGGTATTGCTCATGGTGATCTCGGCCAAGTATAGGCGGTTCCCAAGTCTCCCATGATACGATGCTGACAACCGCGATGAAGACCTTCATTCGAGTGGCCGACGCGGCCGAGATTCCGCCGGGGACCGGCAAGCACGTCGAGGTGGGCGATCATGTGATCGCGGTCTTCAATCACGAGGGCCGCTTTTACGCCCTGGACGGGACCTGTCCGCATCAGGGAGGTCCGCTTGGGGAGGGTTATCTGGACGAGCAGGGCATTGTGACCTGCCCCTGGCATGGCTGGCAGTTCCGGGTGGCGGATGGCGAGTCGCCGCTCTCTCCGGCTCTTCGCGCCCGAGCGTACGACGTCGAAGTGCAGGACGGTCAGGTCCTGGTTGCCGTTGAAAGCTAGGTCGATGAGGTGAACTATGGCGATCGATGACATGAGCACCGCATCCCAGAGCCGAACGGCTCTGCTCGTGATCGGAAATGTTTTCTTCAGTTCCCGCCTCCGAGACACGCTCAAGCATCTGGGAATGGGCGCGGTCTCGGCGCGATCGGAGGCGGAGATCGCCTCCGCCATCGAGAAGAGCCGGCTGAGCCTGGTCATTGTCGACCTGTCCATCGCCACTGTCGACGCCGGCGCTCTCGTCCGCCGGCTCAAGTCGACCGAGGAGACGCGCGAGCTACCGATCATCGCCTTTGCCGGTCACCTGGAGGGCGGGCGATTGGAGGCCGCCGCCGAGGCGGGAGCCGACCGGGTGGTCACCAACGGACAGATCTCGGCCAATTTGCCCGAGATCCTCGCCTCGCTCGGCGTTCATGCTTGAGCCCGTTCACCACGAGCGATTCTCCATTCCAAGCCGCGACGGTTACCCGCTTCGGGGCGACGTGCGTTACCCCGAAGGGTTTTCCAGCGGGCGAGCGATCGTCGTCTGCCACGGGTTCAAAGGATTCAAGGACTGGGGCTACTTCCCGGAGCTCGGCGCCGAGTTGGCGCGCGCCGGCTATCTGGCAGTTTCATTCAACTTCTCCGGGAGCGGGGTCGGTCCTGATCTCGAGAACTTCACCGATGTCGATCGCTTCGAGCGTGCTACCTTGAGCGGCGATCTCGATGACCTGGGACGCATTCTCGATGCGCTGGCCGGAAAGCTCCCCGGACCGCGAGCGGCGGCTCCCTTCGGCCTTCTCGGCCATTCCCGTGGCGGGGGAGTCGGGGTGCTGCGAGCGGCGGCGGACGACCGCATCGGATGTCTCGTCACCTGGTCGGCAGTGGCACGGTTCGATCGTTGGGACCGCGAGGCCCTGGAACGCTGGCGGCAGCAGGGTTTCACCGAGGTCTTGAACGCCCGGACCGGTCAGGTCTTTCAGCTGCGCGCCGATTTTCTCGACGATTTCGCGGCCCATGCCGCCGATAGGCTCAATGTGGAGCGATGCGCGAGCCGGCTCACCATCCCCCATCTCGTCGTTCACGGAACCGCCGATGAATCGGTGCCGGTCGATGAAGCGCTGGCGCTCGCCAAGTGGGGGAGAGGCGAGCTCCATCTCATCGACGGCGCCGGTCACACCTTCGGCGCCGTGCATCCGTTCGCCGGCAGGACACCCGCTCTCGATGACGCCCTCGGCTCGACCGTCGCCTTCTTTCGTCGCCACCTGACCCCTGCGCCCTGAGCAGCCCCCGGAGAAGCGGCTGCCGGCGCCAAACCCGGCGAGTGGTTCCGCCCGCCGGCTCCATCGCCTATAATGCCGCCATGTCGATCTTGGAACGCTCGATCAAAGCTCAACGCCCGGCCGGCGCTCCTACTGCGTGGGAGCGAGTCGAGATCGAGCATTTCCTGGCGCTCGTCGAGAAGCCGCAGCGCTACGTCGGAGGCGAGCGCCATGCGCTTCGCCGTCCACTCACCCCCGATGCGGTCAAATGGGCGCTTTGCTTCCCCGAGGTCTACGAGATCGGCATGAGCCATCTCGGGCTCAAGATCCTCTATTCGATCCTCAATGGGCTGCCGGGATCGACGGCCGATCGCGCCTACTGTCCCTGGGTAGACATGGAAGCCGAGATGCGGCGCCGTGGGGTGCCGGCCTTCGCCATCGAATCGCGGGCGCCGCTCCGCGCCTTCGACATCCTCGGGTTCTCGCTCCAGTACGAGCTCACCTACGGCAACGTCCTCACCATGCTCGATCTCGCGGGGATCCCGCTCTGGTCGAGCGAGCGCTCCGGCGGCGATCCGCTCGTCATCGGGGGCGGCCCCTGCATGGCCAATCCCGAGCCCATCGCCGACTTCTTCGACGCCTTCCTGATTGGAGACGGCGAGGAGGCGGTCGTGCCGATCAACGACGTCGTGCGCAGCTACCGCGGCGATCGCCCGCAACTCCTGCATCAGCTGGCCCGCATTCCGGGGGTCTATGTGCCCTCGCTCTATGACGTGAGCTATCACGACGACGGCACGATCGCCGGTTTCCATCCTCGTCATTCGGACATTCCCGAACGAGTCAAGCGGGTGTGGATCGAGAATCTGGCGGAGGCGCCCTTCCCGATCGACTCACCGGTGCCGCTGGCGGAAATCGTTCAGGACCGTCTGGCGATCGAGGTGGTGCGCGGCTGCACTCAAAGCTGCCGCTTCTGCCAAGCCGGTTACTGGTATCGGCCGATCCGCGAGCGCTCGGCCGATGAAGTGACGAAGCTGGCGAAGAAGGGAATCGCGAGCGGCGGCTGGGATGATGTGAGCCTGGTCTCGCTCTCGACCGCCGACCACAGCCAGGCCCAGGAAATGGCGCGCAAGGTGACCGACGCGCTCAAACCGCAGCAGGTCTCGATCAGCTTGCCGTCACTTCGCGCCGACAGCTTTTCGGTGGGATTGGCGGAGGCGGCGGGCGAGGTGAAGAAGAACGGCTTCACCTTCGCGCCGGAGACCGGCTCCGAGCGGTTGCGTCGGGTCATCAACAAGAACATCACCGACGCCAATCTGCTCGATGCGGTGGAAACCGCCTATCGGCGGGGATGGAACCTGATCAAGCTCTATTTCATGATCGGTCTTCCCACCGAGACGATGGACGACGTCGATTCGATCGTCCAGCTGGTCAACAAGGTCAATGATGTCGGCAAGCGGGTGGGCGGAGGCAAGCGGGTCAACGCCTCGGTCGGGGCGCACGTGCCGAAGGCGTTCACCCCTTTCCAGTGGGAAGGGTTCGAGAGCCTGGAGAGCCTGGACGCGAAGCTCGCGCACCTGAAGCGCCGGCTCAACAATCGCTTCGTGCGCCTCAAGTGGCATGATCTCCGGCCGTCGTTCACGGAGGCCGTCTTCTCGCTCGGTGATCGGCGGGTGGGACGGGCGCTTCATGCCGCCTGGCGGCGGGGAGCGCGGTTCGACGGCTGGGGGGAGAGGTTCGACTGGGATCTGTGGATGGGAGCGTTCCGCGAGGTGGAGATCGATCCCCACTTCTATACCCGGGCGCGCGGCGTCGATGAGATCTTGCCCTGGGACATCCTCGATCCCGACATCACCAAGAAGTTCTTGCTCCGGGAACGGCGCAAGGCGTTCGAGGAGCGGCTGACCAACGACTGCCGCTGGGGTGATTGCCACATGTGCGGCATCCCGGGGGCGCCGGACGACATCCGGTTGTCGGTCGATCGACGAGAGGCGCAAGGAGTCGCCGGACGGATCGGGCTCGACGGCAATCCCATCCCGCGCGCCGGGTTTGCCCGCCGCATTGCGATCACGCCGGCTCCGCTGTCAGCTCCATCCATGCCAGTAACGATGGCGCCGGTGGAGGCCCCGGTGGCTGTCAAGGAGCCCACTCCCTCCGAGAAGACCGTGCACATTCGGGTCTGGTATCGAACGGGAGAGTCCTTGCGCTTTCTCCCGCACGGCGATCTCATGCGCGCATTTCATCGCGCCTTCCGCATCGCCGAGCTGCCGGTCGTGTTCAGCCAGGGATTCACGCCGCGACCGCGCGCCGCTTTCGGGCCGCCCCTTCCGGTCGGGATCACCGGCGCCCGCGAGGCGATGGATCTCGAGATCGTGCCGCCAGTGCCTGACGATCTGGTGACGCGCCTTAATGCGGTCATGCCGGATGGTCTCGAGGTGTTGGAAGCATCTCCGTCGCCGGAAGGGCCGGCCCTTGCTGCGGCGGTCGTCGCCGCCGACTACCAGGTGGCGCTCCCACGCAACATTGACATGACGCAATTGTCGAAGCGACTCGCGGCATTCGATGCGGCGAGCTCGATGCCGGCCGCCAAGGAGCGGCACGGCCGCCCGGATCGCACCATCGATCTCAAGCGAGCGGTGCTCGGAGCTGGACTCACGGGGGGGCAAGCAACGTTCCAGCTGGCAGTCAACCGCGCCGATGGGCACCAGGCCAATGCCCATCTCGTCTTGAGTGCGCTCTTCGGCCTCGACGAGGACCAGGTCGCCGCCTGCGCCGTGGAACGCGTCGCCCTCTACGACGCCGGCGGTCGCATCTAGGCGCGCCGAACTCGAATGACGCTCCGCATTCCCATCGGCTCGGGAGATCCCGGCGCTCCATCGGCGTCGCCGCTCAATCGCCTGTCTCCGGCCGAGTCCTCCGGCACGAAGCCGCGGGTCTTCATCGAGACCTACGGCTGCCAGATGAACGTCTCGGATAGCGAGCTCATCCTCGGCATCCTGGGCGGCGCCGGCTATCGCTTGGCTTCGACCCTCGATGATGCCGACGTCATCCTCCTCAATACGTGCGCGATCCGTGATCACGCCGAGCAGCGCATTTGGGGCCGTCTCGGCACATTGGCGCGGATGAAACGCACCCGCCCCGGACTTCGCCTCGGCGTCCTCGGATGCATGGCCAAGCACGTCGGCGAGCGCCTGAGCGGCGCATCGGCCGCCGTCGACATCCTCGCTTCACCCGATGCCTATCGGAGCCTCCCGCGACTCATCGCCGCCGCCGGCGACTCGACTCAGCTCGATCTCCATCTCGACCGGGGCGAGCACTACGAAGGCATCGATCCGGTGCGCTCAGCCGGCATCCACGCCTGGGTGACGATCATGCGCGGCTGCGACAAGTTCTGCACCTTCTGCGTCGTTCCCTATGTGCGGGGACGCGAGCGGAGCGTTCCCCCTGATGAGGTGGTGCGACAGGTCGAGGAGCATGCCCGGACGGGCGGGCTCGAGGTCACTCTCCTCGGGCAAACGGTGAACGCCTACCGCTGGGGGACGGTGAGCTTCGGCGAGCTCCTGGAGCGAGTGGCGTCGGTTTCCGGCATTCGACGGGTGCGTTTCACTTCTCCTCACCCCGCGGATTTCGACGCGGAGACGATCGAGATCATGGCGTCGCATCCCGCGATCATGAAACATGTGCATCTGCCGGTGCAGTCGGGATCGGATTCGGTGCTCGCCCGCATGCGCCGCGGGTACACGCGGGCCGATTATCTCGAGCTCGTGGCGCGCATGCGCCGGGCGATGCCGTCGATCACATTCACCACCGACATCATCGTCGGCTTCCCGGGAGAGACAGACGAGGACTTCGAGGAAACTCTGACGTTGATACGCGAGGTGGGTTATGAATCCGCCTTCATGTTCAAGTACTCGGAGCGAGAAGGAACTATCGCCGAGCGAGAGATTCCGGAGACGGTGAGCGAGGAAGAAAAGGGGCGGCGCCTCACGCGACTCGTGGATCTCGTCGAGCGCCAGGGAGCCGAGCGCAATCGGGCTTGGGAAGGAAGAGTGGTGGAGGTGCTCGTCGAGGGGAGATCACGCCGTGATCCCGACCGGCTCTTCGGCAAGAGCGGACAGCTGAAGACGGTGGTTTTCCCGGCCAGCGCCGCCGGCGTTGCGGGCACCGCGGGTGCGGGCGATTTTGTAAGCGTACTCGTCCGTGGATCGACATCGCATACGTTGCATGGGGAAGCGGTGGAGGTGTCGCCGGCCTCGCCGGCCTCCGCTGCCGGGGTAGCCTGAGGGCCACGGGTTGGAGCTCGCGGGCAAGGTCGCGCTCGTCACCGGCGCCGCGCGACGGGTTGGGAGGTCCATCGCTCTCGAGCTCGCGCGCCGCGGAGCATCGATCGCCCTCCATCATCACCGGTCGATCGCCGAGGCCGGAGAAACGGCCGCGGAGATCCGCGCTCTCGGCGCCGATGTCGCCACCTTTGCCGCCGACCTCTCCTTGCCGGCGGAGAGCGAGATCCTGGCTCAGGATGTCCTGCGACGCTTCGGCACGGTCGAGATCCTGGTCAACTCGGCGGCGATTTTTTACCGGAACCGGCTCGGATCGGTGACCGTCGAGGACTGGGATCGCCTCTATGCGCTCAATCTGCGCGCTCCCTATCTCCTCACTCAAGCGCTTGCCCCGACCCTTCGCGAGCGCCGGGGTCGGGTGGTGATGATCGCCGATGTCGCGGGGATCGAGCCCTGGGCCAATTACGTTCCCTATGGGGCGACGAAAGCCGGGATCGTTTATCTGACCCGCGGGCTCGCCAAGGAGCTGGCTCCGCAGGTGCTGGTCAATGCGGTGGCGCCGGGGACGGTGCTGCCGCCGGAGGATGCGACCCCAGAGGAGATCGAGCGGGAGAAGAAACGGGCGGCGCTCGGACGGATCGGTACTCCCGAGGACGTGGCGCGCGGGGTCGCCTTTCTCTGCGAGTCGGATTATATCACCGGGCAGGTGCTGGCGGTCGACGGCGGCAAGCTGCTCGGCTGACCAGGGTTCTTTCTCACCCACGAGGAGCGAGAGAATGCGCATGCCCCATCACGAACGTCATCGTACCGGCCGCATAGGTTGGTTGCGCGCCGCGGTTCTGGGTGCGAACGACGGCATCGTATCGACGGCGAGTCTCGTCGTCGGCGTCGCCGCATCGCATGCGGCGAGCCACGATGTCCTGGTCGCAGGTGTCGCCGGTCTGGTTGCCGGAGCCATGTCGATGGCTGCGGGTGAGTACGTCTCGGTCAGCTCTCAGGCGGACACCGAGCGCGCCGATATCGAGCGCGAGCGCAAGGAGCTCGCGACCGATGAAGAGCTCGAGCGTGCGGAGCTGGCGTCGATCTATATCCGTCGCGGCCTCGATCGTGCGCTCGCCAAGAAGGTCGCTGAACAGCTCATGGCTCATGACGCGCTGGCCGCTCATGTCCGCGATGAGCTCGGAATCTCGGAGATGGTCGCTGCGCGGCCGGCCCAGGCGGCGCTGGCCTCGGCGGGAACGTTCACCGTCGGCGGCGCCTTGCCGCTCCTCACCCTGTTCATCGCCCCCGGGGCAAGTCTGATCCCGGTCGTCGCCGGAACTTCGCTCGTCTTCTTCGCCCTCCTGGGCGGTCTCGCGGCGATCGCCGGCGGGGCAAACGTTACGGTAGGGGCGGCGCGAGTCACCCTCTGGGGTGCGCTCGCCATGGCGGTGACCGGCGGGGTCGGCGCCTTGTTCGGAACGGTCGTGTAACGGGCGATCTACCGCTAACGGGCGATCTACCGCTAACGGGCGTTCTACCGCTAACGGGCGATCTACCGCGCCATGCCGCCGCGGAACAGGGCCTTGATCCGCCCCCAGCTTGCAGGTGCGGCCGGCTGAGGGGAAAAGGCGAAGACGCCGACGAAGAGTCGGATGTTGTTCCCCTCGACACCGCTCACCACGTTGCGCTCGGGGTCGACCTTGAGATTGGCAAGCGCCGTCCACTGGCGGTGGTCGGCATCGTAACGGGCGAGAACGACGTCCTCTTCCTGGATGCCGAAGCGCTGCACTTCCTCTTCGTCATAACGGAGTTCGACCGTGACCGGGCGCACCAGTGCGCCGCCGCCGCAGCAACCGCCGTCATTGAAGCTCACCAGATAGGCGCGGCCGCCGAGACATCCCGGGCCGTCGCAAAGCGGAATGTCGATGCCGATCGTGGCCAGGGTTCCCGGCGGATGATTGCCAAAGGCGCCCGGGGGAATGCGAATCAGGCTCAGAGGATCTCCAATGACTCCGACCTCGATGGGATCGGGGGAACCGAGGTCGATGGTCCGATACTGCGCGCGAGCTTCAGAGGGGTAGGTAAGCGCCCCGAGGACGGCGAGAAGCGGGATGAGGTAAAGCAAGCCCAGGATGTTCTTGATGCGCATGGTGACGGCGGGTGGGGGGCGATCGATAGGAGAATTCTAGCAAGCGGATGGAGGGCCGTCAACGGGAGGCGGTCAACGCGTTGTCGCGGCGACGAGCCCGGCTCCCTCGATCGCCTGTCCTACCGCCTCGGGAGAGCGTCCGAGGACTCGACCGAGCGCCGCGAGGAGCAGGATGACATGGTTCATTCGGCTCGTCTCGCCCATGAGCCCGATCCGCCACACCTTCCCTCGCAGCTCGCCGAGCCCTCCTCCGATCTCGATATTGAACTCGTCGAGCAACCGCCGACGGACTTGCGCCTCATCGACCCCCGGCGGCACCCGCACCGCGGTGAGCATCGGCAGGCGATGTCCCGGAGGCGCGACGATATCGAGCCCGAGGGCCTCGAGCCCGGCGACGAGCGCCGCTCCGTTCTGCCCGTGACGCGCCCAGCGATCGGCCTCGCCTTCTTCGGTCGCCAAGCGCAGCGCTTCGCGAAAAGCGCAAATCATGCTGACAGGAGCTGTGTGGTGATAGGCATGGTCGCCGCTCCAGTAACGGGAGATGAGCGGCAGATCGAGATAGAAGCTTCCTCGTCCCTTCCGCGCCTCCATGCGGGCCGCCGCCTGCGGGCTCACGGTCAACGGCGCGAGACCCGGTGGACAACCGAGGCACTTCTGCGAACACGACGCGGCGGCTGAAAGCCCGAGCTCATCGGCGGCGACCGGGATCCCGCCGAGCGAGGTGACGCAATCGACAAAGAGCAAGGCCTCCACCTCGCGAGCGATCTCCGCCACCTCCTCGAGCGGTTGCAGAACGCCGGTCGAGGTTTCGGCATGAACGACGGCGATGACCTGAGGCTTCACTCTGCGGCAGGTGCGGCGCAGATCCTGGGGATCGAGAGGACGGCCCCAGGGGGAATCGACGCGCGTCACTTCGCCGCCCAGGCGAGTCGCCATCTCGGCCATGCGGCCGCCGAAGAATCCATGCACATCCACCACTACTCGATCGCCCGGCTCGATGAGCCCGCCGAGACAGGCTTCGATTCCTGCGGTGCCGGTGCCCGAGACGGCGAGGGTGAGCCGATTGCCGGTGCCGAAGAAGGGCCGAAGCAGGTCCTGCACATCTCCCAGGATCCCGAGAAACACCGGGTCCATGTGTCCGAGAAGCGGTGCGCCGAGAGCATCCCGAACCCGGGGGTGGATGTTCGCCGGACCGGGGCCCATGAGAAGGCGGGAGGGAAAGCCTGGCGTATCCATCACCTTTGCCTTCGCTCTGCGGCGTGGGCCGTCGCAGAATCGAGGTTGGAGGGCGAAAGCGGCAGGGAGTTTACCTGATCAATCCCTGGTCAGGGAGCGGACGACTCCGGTCTCATCGACGATCAGGGAGTCGATGCCGATGTCGGAGTCGAGATTCGCCCATCCCCGGCAAACGAACGAGGAGCGCTCGGGCACGTGGAGTGAGAAGCGGTAGACCGGATCAACCGGCTGCGGGAGCCCGATCGAATAGAGCGCCGCGAAGTTGGAGGTGAATTGCCCGTGGACAGCGCAATGGAGAATTTCGGAGCGGTAGATCCTGTCCATCGAACCGCGGCCGCGCGCTCGCCAGGCGTTCTTCTTCGCCTGATTGGCCAGGGCATGGCCGACAAGGCTCAGCATGCCGGCAAGCGCCAGAATGGTGGCGATCTCCAGGAAGGTTATGCCTGGGCTGCCTGGTCGGGGTCGACGCTCTCGTCTGGACTTTCGCATGCGCTGCTCATGAATGCCGGAGGGCCGGTGGTGGTGGCGCCTTTGGGATCGTCAGCCTCCTCGGACTCGAGCATCTCTGAAGTCTGGAATACGGCAAGCTCGGCATCGACCCGGGCGGCGCTCGCGGCCAACAACTCGATTGCTCGGAAACGCTCGGTGGCGCTCCCGAACTTGGCGCGTTCGAGATCGGCAAACCGCTGGCTGAACTCCTGTGCCGCCGATTGCGCCCGGCCCAGGTGCTCGTCGAGCGAGGCGACCGTGGTGTTCCATCCCCGGCAAAGGGCGGCCAGGTTGTCGGTCTGGCGAACCACAATCCGCCGGCGGAGGTCGCCGGAGGCGGCGCGCTCGAATTCCGCCTCGATTCGCGGAATCGGTCCCAGCATCCGCATCGACATCTGGAGGAAGTGGAGGCCGAGGATCAGGATCAACCCGAGAGCGGCCGGCCAGATTCGGTCCTCGAAAAGGCCGATTTCTGCCGCGGAGACCAGCGCTTGATCGGGAGAGAGGTCGAGGCGCGAACGGTCCCAAATCGAGACCACCACCGTCGGGCCGAGAGCGATTGCCGAGAGGGCCACGGTGTACACCACCAGGTAGGTGACCATGAGAAAGGTGTTGAGGAACACCTCCCGGTGATTGTTTAGGATGTTGCGCCCGCGGCGCGGATTAGGGTTGGGTGTCAAATCGATCGGGCCTATGGTGTCGATGGAGCGGCTCGCGGAGGTGGAGCGGCTCAGCTGGTGCTCGAGGGGGAGTTGACGCAAGCTCCATGCCGCCCGGTCCACGCGCAAGAAAGCCCCAACGATGGTGCAAGTCCAGGTTTTGGGCGGAAGTTCAGGCGGAAGTGGGAAGGAAGTTGGCAATTGGAATCCGGGTGGGCCGTGCAGCCTGCATGGTGTCGGCGTGGGGGTTGCGCCTTGCCGGTTGTCTCGATATGAGGAGCGAGTCCTGCGTATGAGTAGGGAGTCCCCGATTTGAGGAGGGCCTCGATATGAGCGAGGCGGTCCCGGTGATTGCTCACGGGGCGCTCGACGAGCGACTTCTCGGCGAGATTCGGTCGGTGGTCGGCCCGGACGGGATCTTGAGCCAGCCCCAGGAGCTTCTGGTCTACGAGTGCGACGGCTACACCCTCGAGAAAGCGGTTCCGGCTGCCGTGGTCCTGCCGCTCTCGACCGCCGAAGTGGCCGCGGTGGTGAAGCTCCTCCACGCGCACCAGATCCCCTTCGTTCCGCGCGGCGCGGGGACGAGTCTGGCGGGGGGCACCGTCTCTCCGCCGGGCGCCGTTGTCATCGGGCTCTCGCGCATGAAGCGAATCCTCGAGGTCGATCCGGTGAACTGCTTCGCGGTCGTCGAAGCGGGAGTGGTCAACCTGGCGCTCAGTCGGGCGGTCGGTGAACATGGGCTTCACTTCGCTCCCGATCCCTCGAGCCAGCCCGCGTGCACGATCGGCGGCAACATCGCCACCAACTCGGGCGGGCCGCATACGCTCAAGTACGGCGTCACCACCAATCATGTCCTGGGGGTGAAGCTCGTCCTTCCCGATGGAACCGTGGCGGAGCTCGGCGGGCCGGTGGCGGACGAGCCCGGCTACGACCTGGTGGGTCTGGTGGTCGGGCACGAGGGCACGTTCGGTATCGTCACCGAGGCCACGCTCCGGCTGGTGCCGTTGCCGCAGGCGGTGCGTACATTTCTGGCCGTCTTCGAGTCGGTGGCGGATGCGAGCGGTGCGGTGTCGGGCATCGTCAGCGCCGGCATCGTGCCGGCGGCCCTCGAGATGATGGACCAAATCATCATGCGCACGGTCGAGGACGCCTTCCATCTCGGCTTGCCGCTCGATGCCGGCGCAGCGCTCTTGATCGAGATCGACGGCATCGAAGCCGGATTCGAAGAGCTCACCCGGCGCATCGAGGCGGTGTGCCGGGGAGCCGGCATGCGCAACATCCGCGTGGCTCGCGATGCCGCCGAGCGCCAGGCGCTGTGGACGGCGCGCAAGCGAGCTTTCGGCGCCATCGGTCGCCTGGCGCCGAACTACTGCACTCAAGATGGCGTGGTACCGCGCTCCCGCTTGCCGGAGGTCCTCGAGCGCATCCAGGCGATCGGGAGGCGGCACGGACTCACCATTCCCAATGTCTTCCATGCCGGGGATGGAAACTTGCACCCCATCCTGCTCTACGACGAGCGCGAACCCGATCAGATTCGCCGGGTCTTGGCGGCGAGTCGCGAGATTCTCGAGGCCTGCATCGAGCTTGGAGGCTCGGTGACCGGCGAGCATGGGATCGGGGTTGAGAAGATCTCGATGCTCGAGCGTCTCTTCACCGCCGATGATCTCGCCACCATGCGACGCGTGCGCGATGTCTTCAATCCCGACGGGCTCGCCAACCCGAACAAGATCTTCGCCACCGGAAGCGGCGGTTGTCTCGAGCCGCTTCGCCCGGGGCGGCAGGCGCCGCTCTGACATGGACGCACCGAAGGCCGTCGCCATACTGCGGGAGGAGGTCGGCGAGGCGATGGTGGCTTCGCCTGCCGTCGAGCTTCAGGTGGGCGGGCGAGCGCCCGAGATCGTGCTCGCTCCCGAATCGATCGACGAGATGGGAGCGGCGATCGCGGCAGCCGGGAAGGCGGGTCTCGCCGTCGCTCCACTGGGCGGCGCCACCGCGCTTGGCGCGCTCGGGCCGCCGTCGCGCCCCTTCGTCGCGCTCCTCAGTCGCCGACTCGCGGGCATCGTCGAGCATGCGGCTGATGACATGACCGTCACCGTGCGCGCCGGAACCACGGTGGCCGAGATGGCGGCGACTCTCGGGTCGGCGAGTCAGCGGCTGCCCATCGATGTGCCGCTCGCCGAGCGAGCAACGGTGGGTGGGATGATCGCCGCATCCGCGAGCGGGCCCCTCCGCTTCGGGCATGGCACCGTGCGCGACTATCTCCTCGGAATCACGGTCATCGACTCGACCGGCCGGCGGGTGCGAGCCGGGGGGCGGGTGGTTAAGAACGTGGCCGGCTACGACCTGATGAAGCTGCATGCCGGGGCGCGGGGAACCCTTGGAGTCGTGGTGGAGGCGACATTCAAGGTGAAACCGACGCCCGACCACTTCGCCTGGGTTACCGCGGAGACGACGCCCGAAGAAGCAGAAACGATTCGGCGCGGCCTGAGGGCGGCGAAGGTTCCGGCGGCGGGTCTCATGCTCGTGAGCAAGGGGGTCGCCGGCATGCCGCTGTCGGCTCCGGCATCGCCTGCGGAGGGAAGCGAGGAGCGGTTCATCCTGGCGGTGGGAATCGAGGGCATCGAGCCCGAGCTCCATTGGCAGGAGACGCAAGTTCGAGCGGTTATGGGCGCGGTCGGGGCAGCAGCCGTACATCTCATCGAAGGACCATCAGCCCGCAATTACCTGCGCCAGTTCGTTGATTTTGGCGCCGCCGGCGGCGAGGAGCTCCTCGTCCGCGGGACGGTGCTTCCCAGCCGATTGCCGGAGCTAGTCCACGCTTGGGGTCAAGCGGCTCCCGAGGCGCGGTTCGCGGCGGAGGTGGGGATGGGGGTCCTTCGCATGCGCGGGACCTCCCCCGCGGCGACGGTCGCCAACCTCCGCGCCGCCGCGGTCAAGGCCGGCGGGCACGCGATTGTCGAGGCCATCCCACAGGCATTGCGCGGTCCCATCGATCCCTGGGGCGAGCCACCTTCTCCTCTCGCCGTGCGGCTCAAGGCGGCGCTCGATCCGGACGGCATCTTCCTCCCCGGCTCCTTTTTTGCGCTCGGCGCCGGAGAACAGGTCGGAGCAGCATGAGCATCGCCGACAGCAGAGCCCCCGCCAACCCCACCGCCGCTACGCTGGCGATCGCGGTGGACTACGACCGCTTCCTCGACTGCGTTCACTGCGGCCTCTGCCTCGATGCTTGTCCGACCTATATGGAGCTCGGTGTCGAGCCGGACTCGCCGCGCGGGCGGATCCATCTCATGCGTGCGGTTGTGGACGGAAAGATCGCGATCGACTCGACGGTGGCCCGTCACCTCGATCTCTGTCTCGGCTGCCGAGCCTGCGAAACCGCTTGTCCCTCCGGGGTTCGTTACGGCTTGCTGATCGAGGCAGCGCGATCGACGGTGGAGGAACGGCATCGGCGTTCGCTCACCCAGCGGCTCCTGCGGCGTCTGGTCATCGAGGAGGTGCTTCCTCATCCTCGCCGCCTGGCACTCGCCATCGCACCGGTGCGGGTGCTCGACCGTCTGGGCCTGCGGGAGCCGATCGCTCGCCTCTTACCCGCCCCGCTCGGCCGACTTCTTCGCCTCCTCCCTGCTCCTCGTCCGGCTTCACCGCTTCCACGCTGCACTCGACCGTTCGAATCTCCGAGCGCCGCCGCCCATGGGGTATCTACGGCTGCGCCAGTCGAGAGGGTGGGTTTGCTTCGAGGCTGTGTGATGCCGGTTTTCTATCCCGATATCGCATCGGCCACCGCTCGTTTGCTCGCCGCCGCAGGTTTCGAGGTGGATGCACCGGAGAGCGGTTGTTGCGGGGCCTTGCACCTGCACGCCGGCGACCGCGAGGCCGCGCTCGCCGCCGCCCGGCGGACCGTCGATGCTTTCGTTCCGAATTTGCAGGCGATGCCCAGCCATGGGCCGCCATTGACCGCCATCGTCTCGAACGCGGCGGGTTGCGGGGCGATGATGCGCGAATACGGAGAGCTCCTGG